>JALSQH010000173.1 GCA_026985515.1 bacterium | reverse complement strand
AGCAAGACTCACAGCCTGGGAACTTTCTAAGGAGGGAATTCCACATAGAATAATTGCTGATAACGCAGCTTCATTTGTCATGAAAAATAACAGGATAAATGCAATAATTGTGGGAGCAGACAGGATAGCCATCAATGGTGACACGGCAAATAAAATAGGAACATACCAGCTTGCCATTTCAGCAAAATACCACTCAGTGCCTTTCTATGTGGTGGCGCCATTATCAACCATTGATCCAGGTATTTCAAATGGAAGTGAAATTCCAATAGAATTCAGGGATGAAAGAGAAGTAAAATGGGTGGGAAACTGCAGAGTTGCTCCGGAGGAAAGTAGAGGATACAACCCCGCCTTTGATGTGACACCTGCTGAACTTATTACTGGAGGAATAATCACAGAAAAAGGAATTTCAAAATATCCATTTACGGAATTAAAAGAGTGGACTGGAAATTAATATTTTCCCGTACAGCCCACCCGGAAAAGGCAGAAGAACTTTATCAAATACTTCAAAAAGAAAAGATCAGAGCATCCATACCTGAAGTGCCATTGATAAGACTCCTTGGCAGCAGTAATTTTGCCTACAGAGAGATAATCAAGAATCCGGAAATAGTCCAGAAACTGGCACTCTTTTATTCAGTCAATCAGGCTACTCAGATAATAAAAGCAACATTACCGGAACACAAAGATGAAGAAGCGCTCCTCAACTCTCTGAGGAAATGGAGGAATCTCCACTATATGAACCTAATTGCCTCTGATATATCGGGATTCATTTCTGTGAAGGATACAATCAGGATTGTGAGTTTTATTGCTGATGCTGCCATCAATAATCTTCTGAAATTTTATTTTCCTCTCGTTACCGGGGAAAAAATTTCTGAACTTGAAAGAAGTGGTTTTTTTGTAACTGGAATGGGAAAACTTGGAGGGGAAGAACTCAATTTCTCTTCCGATGTTGACCTCATTTTCATGTATGGGAAGAAAAGGGAATTTGAAAGAAAAATGGAAGCAAGAGGTAAGACATCAGAAGAAGTCTTCAATAAATTGACCCTCAAAATCTCCCGCGCCCTTGACCAGAAAAGGGAATCTGGATTCATATTCAGAACAGATCTGCGATTAAGACCAGCAGGAGAAAAGGGTCCCCTCTGCCCTTCAACAGACTTTGCCATACACTACTATGAAGAATATGGTCAGACCTGGGAAAGAAGTGCATATATAAAGGCGAGGATAGTTGCAGGAGACAGGGAAGCAGGAGAAAAATTTTTAAAAAATCTTGAGCCATTCATATACCGGAGGACACTCGATTACACAACAATTGAGGATCTGAGAGTCATTAAGGAAAAAATCAACAAAGAAGCTCTCTGGAGGGAAAAGTACGGATGGAATGTGAAACTTGGAAAAGGAGGAATCAGAGAAATTGAGTTTATTGTTCAGACACTTCAGCTGATCTTTGGTGGGAAAAAGAAAAATCTGAGAGAGAAAAACACCTTCAATTCCCTCCTGCGTCTCTACAGTGAAGGCCTTCTCCAGCGAGAGGAATTTTACAAACTCTATACAGGCTACGCCTTTCTCAGAAGAATAGAAAATGCGCTGCAGATGGAATATGATACACAGACACAGTTGCTGGAATTCACAGATGATAAGTTATTGGCAACAGCAAGAAAAGTGGGATATCTGGAAGAAAGAGGGAAAGCTATCCAGAATTTTAAAAGAGACATACAAAATCACAGGAGCAATATTTCAAAAATTTTTGACTCATTTTTCAAAAAAACTGCTCCAGAATCATACCAGTATTTTCCCATAGAATCAATGGAAATCTCTGAAGATGAACTTGAAGAATTTACACGTGAAAATCTCTCTTTTCTCCCGGTGGAAGAAGCAAGAAAACTTGTAGCCCTTCTCCGAAGTGGAGGTAAAAAATGGGTTCCTCCACAAAATCTGGAGTATCTTCATCGACTCATACCAGCCATAATGGAAAGTCTTAAAGAATCACCCGATCCTGTTGAAGCTTTTCACAATCTGGACAAATTCCTCAGTAAAGTCATAACAAGCAGATCCTTTCTTGCACTCCTGTATGAAAATGAAGGTGTGACAAAATTTCTCATAAAACTCTTCGGAACAAGCAATTATCTTTCCAACCTCTTTATAAATCATCCAGAACTCATGGATGAACTGGTCCTCACCACATATACCAGGATAAAAAAAGGAAAAAAGGATTTTGAAAAGGAAGTAACAGGAATAATCTCACAGGATGAGGATACAGAAGCAATTCTGGACCAGTTGAGGAGATACAAAAATGGAGAGATTTTGAGGATCGGGATCCATGATATTGGAGGTAAACTGAACATTTTTAAAGTAACAGAACAACTCT
>JALSQH010000172.1 GCA_026985515.1 bacterium | reverse complement strand
TTCTCCTTCATCTCTACAATCCAAACACACTAAAATTTTTCTTCGTCTAGGACATTGTTCAAGGGGATTTGTCCTTAAAGGACCTGCTTCATGATGTGTCCATGTGCCAGGATCAAGCATCATACCAAGTAATTTATAATTACATAAATTTCCAGGGCTTGGAGACCAACATTCATTGTCAAGTACCCTCATAAGAAAGTAGAAAAGATTCTCACTCCAGTGCATTGTTACAGCACCACGGAGATTCTCATAGGGCTGCCCATTATCAAACTTATGAGCATCTATGGAGAGATAACCGAAATGCCTTCCTGACAGAGTAAAGTTAACTTTTCCTCCCCATAAATTACCCCCCTCTATTACAAGAAAAATAAAAAATACTACCCTTTTCCCCCTCACAATTCCTCCTTTCTTTCTCCCTTCAAATTATTTTAGAACAAATATTCAACTATTGTCAAGATTTTTCAAAAACTTAACAAGTGTAAAGCCTTCAGCATATTCAAAACTGCTCTGCATACCCCGTATTCTGGCAAGACTCCTGATCCCCTCCACTGACCTTGGATGTGAAAATTTTCGCATCTCTGAAGAATAGGCTTGAAGTGCTTTTATTTTAACATCCATAAAAGGGGTAATATCAAAAAAAACATTTGGTGAAAAATTCCCTGCAGGATTCCAGTCAGTGGAAGATGGTATCTCAAAGGAATAGATCTCTCTTACCCCTGTGAAAGGCCTTGCTGCGGTAATTACTGCCCTTGCTGTTACAACATGGTCAAGATTCAGATCCTCAATTGAATGGGTGAAAATAATGGATGGATTTACACTTTTAATTATTCTTTCAACGCATTTTACAATCTCAACAAATGGATAATTATCAAGATACTGGTCATCAAAGCTGCAATTAAAAATTTTTCTGAAACCGATAATCTTTGCTGCTTTCTCCGTTTCTTTTTTCAGATTCATGATTTCATTTCTAACCTCTGGAGAATTCCATAAGTCTTTACTGTATCTTCCCTTAACTCCTTCTGTCATATGCAGGAGATAAGCCTCGAAACCTTTTCTCACATAACCTGCCACAGTTCCACCACACCCGAGCACCTCATCATCGGGATGTGCAGCAACAACAAGAATTTTCATTTCTACACCTTGCAAAATTTAATTCCACAGTTAATAATAAGGAATAATGAGAAGATTTTCCAGTTTCATCATACTTTTCTTTTTAACACTTTTAGTGATTCTGTATCTACCTGCGAATTTACCCTGGAATACCTGGATAGCGAAAAAAACATGGGAGAGTGTAGCTCTACTCAGATTTTATGTCGGGCGGTGCGCAGGCGAAAATCCTTCTTTTCTCACCTACCTTATTGCTCATCCAGTTCCCACTCTTCTTTTCTATGTCTCATCTAAAATTTTTCCATTTCTTCCATCCTGGAAGCAGTTTGCTATTGTTACAATTGAATCTTATACCACAGGAGGTTTTTTCCTTTTCCTGATTTTGAAAAGATATGTTAACATCACTTCCGCCGTTTTATTGACTTTTTTCTTCATGTTACAGCTCCCCTTATGGGAATGGAGTTTTTCACCTTTTGCATATATTATCGGATTCGCCTTTTTAACGTCTGGTTTATATCTTTTTGTAGAAAAAAAGAGAATTGAAGGGTTGATTCTTATCTCTCTTCTTCCCCTAATAAGACATGAACTGTTTGTTATCCCTCTCGGGATGGCAATTATCCTGCTTTTCAATGATCATAAAAATAAATTCCTCAAAGTGATTATTGTCACTTTTCCTTTCATACTCTACTACATTATTGTTTCCTGGGTGAGATATAATGATCCTTTCTTTCTTTTTTTTGGATACAGGCAATTGTTTTTTAATAACGAAAGCGTCGGACAAATAATTTTCAAAGGGAAAAGAGTTGATCCTTCCATTTTCCTTTATTTTAATCCGCTTCTTTACGTTTTTCCCCTTTTTTTCTATTCACCAAGAACATCCTCATTTTACCGCTTATTATTTCCTTTCACCCTTCTTCTTTTCCTTGTCCCTTATGTCTCAAAGGCCCTGATACCTGTTATGCTGGTTGGGTTTCTGGGACCTGTAATTTATGCTTCTGAAAAGAATTTTAATATAACCACAGTTTCAATCTTCCTGGTTATTCTTCAGCTCACCTATCTGGTTTTAATAGGTACCAGAAAAGAACCATATGATCTAATTGCTCCATACAGAGCACAGAAAAATGTTTATTCCACTTTGTCAAAAATGGATTTCGACTATTTTCTCTATCCCCTTGACAACTACTTTGTGGTACTTGAAGACAGGAAGTGCATTCTCGCTAAAAAATTGCTTTTTTCCCCTGGAGCTGTGGAGGTATGTAACTTTGATGAACATCTTCTTCTTCCAGATGGAAGGGTTTTATCTTCAGAAAAATTTCTTTCCATGCATGAAAATAAGATTATTTTAACCCTCACCTCAACAGTTCTGCTAAATGATCCACTTTTTTTTAAAAAAAACTTCCTCAGGTAAAATTTATATAGAAAAAATTGTACCGTTGGAAAAGACAATTGTAACAAGGTGCAGATGAATCTTTCAATATTAACAGCAGCATATAACGAGGAAAAAATTTTACCAGTGTTTATTAACCATTACTCTGCTTTAGCAGAATCTTTGCTTGCGAAGGGGATAATCAATAATTATCAGATATGTATTGTAGATGACGGTTCGAGGGATAACACATGGAAAATTATTGAGGATTTCCACGAGAAAAACAGCAAATTGGGAGGTATAAGACTCGATAAAAATTACGGACTTCATACAGCTGGTGCCACATTGATAGAATGGCTGGAACCCCCTGACCTTGTTTTGTTTCTGGAAGTAGATAATTTGCTTTCAGAAGAAGATTTAATTAACCTTCTGGAATCAATGGGTAAAAATAATTTTGATACTATATGGGTTCAGATCAAGGAAAGGGATAAATTTCGGCATCTTTTAAGTGGAATTATCTTCAATATTCTGTCCTTTTTTTACAGGACAAAAATACCTCCAAATATTTCAGGCATGCTGATAACAGGGGAAATATTTGAAAAGTTAAAGCGTGAAAAAATATTTTTTATAAATTATTCAATTGCAAAGATTTCTCATAATTCAGCTGTATATCAGGTAAAACCAGTAAACATAAGAAGAGACAAAAGCCGGTTTACTCTCATAAAGAAATTGAAGCTCTTTTTCTCAATTACTTTTTGCAACATTGCTCCTTTTCTATGTAAAAAAAATGTAAAAATTGTAAAAGAAAGGATGTGTAAAAATGCTTGAAGAAGAATTGGTGAAAGACCTTTTCATGCACGATCTTTTGAGTCATCTTAACGAGGTTTCTCATGAAAAATACAGAACCTATCTGGAAAGAAAACTCAAAGAAAAAAGTTATGACAGAAACAACATATTTATCAACAACAGGAATTACATGGCTATCCTGGAATACAATTCCCCTGCGTCAGAACTTCTAAGCAACAAAACCTACTATATTTTTAAAGCTTCATGTCCTGATTCCAAGAAGTGTCTGGAATTACTGAAAATTATAAAAGAATCACTGGACCCCGGTTCGCTGGTCATTTTCCGCATTTCGACTGAGAACTATCCTTTAATCTCAGCTCTGACTCATACGGGTGCAATATTAACTGAAACCCAGATCATCTATCTCCTCAAGAGGGACAAAATGAATCTGGAATATGTTATGAATATGAGAGAAAAATATCTGGATAGAGCCTTTCATCCGGGATTGAACGACCTTGAAACCATTAAACAACTAATCAGAATCTCCTTCAAAAATTACCCGAACCGTTTCAGTGTCGACCCATTTTTAAAAAGGAATATAACTGTCGAACTTTACGAGAAATGGGCTGAATCAGTAATAAAAAAATCCATGGATGGTGGTGCATTTGCCCTGGTGGTGAGGGAGGAAAAAGGAAAACCCTGCGCAGGGGCTTTTGAAGAAATAAAAGAGGACAGAGATTTTGAAGAAATTTTTAACCTAAGAACAGGTGAATTCCTCCTTTATTTCTCCCATCCTGAATGCCGGGGGAAAAATTATTATACTATGATAACGTCCTATGGATTAAAAATTTTTTATGACCTGGGAATTGATTATGTTATTACAGAAACTCATATTGACAACAGGTATCCTCAATACGTATGGGTTAAACAGGGTTTCAGACCTGTCTACTCCCGCTATACCTTTAACCTTCACTTATAATCATCTATTGCATCCCACAGTAATCTGGACCTGTGAACTGGATATCCTTTCACCTTCAGGATCAGCACCATCTCTCAATTGAACTTCAAAAAGCCATTCACCCCTCTCAAGTGAAGATGCAAGGTAATATCCATAGTTCTTTGGAGGTTCATTAATAACATCAGAATCAATTGTGGTCTGAAATACTCTCCAGAGCAACACTTTTTCTGGTGGGATCTCCTTAGTATCTATGACCTTTCCACATTCTGCATGGTAAAATTTTATTCTCCATAACAAACCACTCCCATCCTGTGGAGCAAGAAATTCTATGAGCACATTTGAACCCTCTGCATACTCTTCATTGTTTTCAGGATTTAATATTTCAGGGGGATCGATGGAAAGTTTCTGCTCAATTCCAAATTTCCACACCACACTCCTGTCGGACCACCTGAATTCAGGAGCAAGGGTTCTACCTACATTGAGCTGAGCTCTCACTCTCCAGTAGTAAACTCCTTCAACAAACACAGCCTGCTGCTGGTTATTGGGATTGGGGATTATCTGCTGAGTATTGTTCAGAGTTGCTGTATTGACAGATGAATTGGCTGTGTTTATAGATAAAAATACACTTCTAAAATCAGGGAATTGGCTCACTTCAAAAATATACTGCACAGCATTGTCAACATCGTCCCAGTCAAAAGTAGGCGATTGATCCTCAAGCCAGAAATTATCAATGGGAGCGAGAGGAGCCGGAGCATTTGTTCTGGTTACTTTTATTTTTACATCAATTGGCTGAAGATAACTTTTAAGGGTTGCCACAGGTTCCACTTCTGTGGCATCGGTGGCAGGTGTGTAAACATCAAGCACCGAAGAAGTTGAACCTGACGGCATGGCAAGAGTAAGATTTCTGCCCAGGTAGAGATACTTGCCCTCTGTGAGGCTGCTGCCCTGTATTTCTTTCTTTATACCCACGGGAAAAGGTATACCATTTTCACCAATTTTACCAATCAATCCACCATGACCAAACATCTTTACGGGATCAAATCTTCTTCCAATAGGATCACCCATTGCAAGGTCAAAATCATCTGCAGTTATTTCAACCTTTATACCGGGATTCATCACAATATCTGTTCTCACCCAGACCATATCTCCCGGGACAGTCATTTCAAACTCCTGAGGATAATCACCGGTACTTTTGTCGTTCCCGCTATCACCATTTTCCTCTCTTCCACAGAAGGACAGCATAAAGACAACTACAATAACAAGCAACAAAATTCTCTGAAATTTACTGCTTACCATTTTTTTCTCTCCTATTCTGCATAAAAAATTGTAAGAGTTATTGAGTCAATCAGAGGGGTGCTCCAGGGACCTCCTCTATGCAGTTCTGCCTTCCATCTGAGGTCATTCCCGGTACTGGAAAATTCAACATACCCATCTGGAGAAATAGCATACCAGTTCAACCCTCCATCAGGCGAAACAAAGTAATCCACACTTCCTCCATTAAGAGTCTGGGTCACATTCAGCTTAACACCCTTTAAGCTGTATTCATGTGGGTTAACATTGAATGAAAACGCTGTACCATTTACCAGATACTGTCCAATGTTATATGGAATTTCGAAAGTTTTGAAACCTGTGGCAGCATCTATCACGAATAACACATTGTTTTTAATAAGATTCCTTCCCGGTGCAAAGGCCCGTGTCTTTGCCATGGATGGAGTGATGAGGTCCCTCTTTGAAGGGTGACGGGGATCAGATATATCAAAAATCCATACACCTTTGTTTCCATTCGATACCGCCAGAAGAACACCTGTAATTGACACTCCATTAACCGGGTAATTTCCATCAGAGAGAAGGGATCTGCTGATTACCACAGGTGATACGGGATCTGAAAAATCAACTATGGAAACATTCCCTCCCTGAGTATCGGTATATCCAGCATATATATAGTTTCCATAAACACTCATATCTGTTCCTGAACAGTTGTTGCAAACCAGCGTGGAGACTCCCTTCACGGGCCTTGTAATATCATCGGCGTAAACTTCCCGTATGTGTCCATCAGCTGTAAGAAGATAGATTGTGCTCCCGCTGATTTCAATATCAGTTATACCTGCTGTCGTAACACCTTCCAGAAGTGCAACTCTCTGGGGCGATGAGGGGTTGCTGATATCATAAATGAAGAGCGCTGGAGAATTATTATGAAAACCTCCTGCATAAAGATAGTTACCGGAGATTTTTATCACAGGAGGTGAATAAAACACCTGAGACAGCCCTGTTAGATTTGCCTTCATCTGGGGTGATGTGGGATCAGAAATGTCAATCAGGAGAACACCAAGAGGATAGGCAACAGCTGAGATATTCAGTGCCTCTGATGAATCAACATAGAGATACGGGCCCGTAGCAGTATTTCCGGGATTGATATCAAATGTGGCAACTTTGCTGACAGAAGCTGCATTTGAAACATCATAAATTACAAGACCACCAAACCTCTCCGCCACCAGTAGATAGTTTCTGAAGTAGGAGAGATCAAGATCAACATCCTCACTATTTACATTCATTAAAAATTCAGCATGATATGTATCAAGATGAAGATTCCCACTACCACCTGTTTCCACAACCACACCGGTGGAGGATGTAACATCGACATAATCGGTTGATTTAAAATCCTCTGTGAAGGTCTCAGGTGGTCTTACATAGCCGAGATGATAAACCTCTTCTTTCATCAGGGTATAAATACCATTCCTCACACAAAAAAAATAGAGGGTGTGATCCCCGATACCTGAGATATTTATGGGCTGTGTGTAGAGATAATTACCATTTTCAACTGGCTGGGTATCAAGAGCCCAGTAAATAGAAGTATCTTCAGGATAAGCCACCAGTTTAACAGTTATGGAAGTCCGGGAATAGTATCTTCCTCTGGGATTTGCGTATAAAACAGGCACATCATTGATTATATAAAACTCCTGATTGTACGGAGGATTTGCGTCAGGGGGGAATTCCCTGTTACCAACACCATCAATGGCAAAAAATTTAACTACAGTGGATGAATAAATATCTATTCCACTGACCTTTACTTTACCAATTCTTGTACTCCCCCCATTTGCATAAAGATCCTCAGATTTTTCTGAAGGATCAGCCCCGTCAGTCGTGTAGTAAATAGTTCCTATGTCATTTGTTATTTTCAATGTTACAGAAACATGTCCACTGTAGTTTCCTCCCGGGGGAACTGCAACGGAATGGGGTGGTATGGTATCTATGATGTACCTTGCAGAATGAATCTCTTCCGAACCACCAAGATTATCCACAGCGTAATATTTCAAAGTTAGAGTATGAGGAATATGGACAACAACGGGTGCCTTTCCCTCATATGTATCTGGATCACCGGGCACCGGGTCCATTCCATTGGTGGTGTAGTAAATCACAGCAGGGGAATCGGTTGAAATTGTAACATCAAGAGGATGATTATAAGCACCAGGAGGAGGATTCAGAGTACTTACAGGTGGTGGTTTTAAATGGTAATAAATGCAATTTACTGGTGTTTGCTCTCCCATCAGATCAACTGCAAAATAACAGAGCCATGTATCCTGCAAGATCGGGATTCCATATACCGGGGCTCTACCCACAAAAGTATTAGCTCTACCAGGTGTTGGAATGGTTCCATCAAGGGTAAGGTAGATGTAGGCGTCCCGGTTGGTGGAGAGAGTTACCTCCAGATTATAACTGCTTGGATAGGTACCTGGTGGGGGATAAGCAGTAACCACAAGTTCACCAGAAGTTCGGTGATTCTCCTTTCCACCAGGACTGCAACTTGAAATCAAAAATGACAGGAGGACAATCCAGCTAACCAAGAAAAGCAGATTTTCTTTTCTTAATGGTCTCATACAACAATTCATGAACCACTTCCCTTATTCTGTTTGTTATTTTACTGATAAGAATATCCTCGTCCACATCTTTTTGATCCCTTACTTCCTTTGAGAAGTTCAGGGGTTCGCCTATCGTAATGTACCACTTTGATGGAAGAGGAAGCAAGCCTATTATTCCCAGCCATGGAAAAGTGAGAGTTATCGGGAAGAAGGGAAGATTCAATCTTGAAGCAAGATACTCTGATGAAAATAGAATAGGATGAGCCTCCTCCGAACCAACAATTCCAACAGGAATCACAGGTGCTTCAGTTTCAAGATGAAGTCTCGCAACCCCTCCTCTGGCAAATCTCTGCAACCTGTATCTCTCACGATAAGGCTTACCCAAGCCTTTCACTCCCTCAGGAAACACAGCTACAATCTCCCCTTTCTTTATGAGTCTGAGAGCATTCATATAATTTGCTCTTACTCCACCAAGTCTGGATATGGCAACTCCCAGAAAAGGAAGATAAAAGAAAAGATTCTCTATCAGAGGACGAACCTGTCTGAAAGGAGGATTATGCCTTATTGCATAGGTGAGCATGGCTGCATCCCATGGTATCATACCAGCATGATTTGCGACGAGAATGACTCCTCCCCTCTCGGGAATATTTTCAAGTCCTGAAACTTCAACTCTGAACCAGCGTTCATAGAAAAAAGAAAAAAAAGGTTCAACTCTTTTTCTGAAGGACTCACTGAAGCCAAATTCATCTATATCTTCATAGGAGGTAAAAACAAATATGTTGAGGAATTCCCTTAACAGTAACTTAAGTGGTAAGTAACCGCTTAACAGCTGCAACAATCTGGAGAGCTTTCTGTAAGGCTTTTTTTTTTCTAAGTTGTATATTCCCTTTTCAGCTTCAGCTATTTTTGCAGTCTCCTCCAGCAATTTCTCAAGCTGATCTATTGATTTTCTTAACTTGACGAAGGCGGGATCTTTCTCAAAATTCTCCCTTATTAGTTCATCAATCTTTCTCTGAAACTCCTGCAATTTTTTATCAACAATTTGTTTTTCAGTCTTTTCTGAATATTTATCATTCTTAGCCGCTTTTACTTCCTTCCTCTCTTTTCTAATGGTTTTGACTTCCTTCATATTACTTTGCTGAAGAATTTCAAAAGGGTCTCTGCCAAGAGCATTTTTTCCCATATTTTCTCCTAAAAAATGAAAAAATCGCAGTATTTTGAAGAAATTTTGATCTTCACTCCACTGGAGGAACAGCTACTTACTGTTCCTTTGACCACAAGCTCTCTATCATAAAGTGGTTTTTTATCTGTTTCACCTTTTTTCCATATCTTAACTTCAACAGTTATAGCTGAACCATAACTTTTATCCCAGGAAAGATCCACCTCCTTTTCACATTCATCAATGAGAGAAGTAATCCCACAACTGTTAATGGCAAATGACTGGCCGGTACCCTCCACATATCCTAGATCGCTGGTGCCTGTTAAATCTATTCTGCCAGTAAAATCGGTACTGATGCATGGATTCTCAAAATAGATCCTCCCGTAATAATTATCACCAACACCACAGCAGGATGACAAAGAAAAAGACAGCAAAACTATTAAGAAAATCAGAACATCACGCTTCATCATCTAATTATTTAACACAAGGTCCGCCAATTGTCAAACCTTATGTTGACAGTGATAGAGGTATTACAATATAATTTACGGGAAAAAGGAGAATGAATTGAGGAAATTTGATGATCTCCTCAGACCATTTATTA
>JALSQH010000171.1 GCA_026985515.1 bacterium | reverse complement strand
AAGAAGTGGAATTTCAGGTGGGTTTATTTCAAAGAGGTAACGGCGGAACCATCCCCTGCGTATATTACTCCTGAAGATGTGGATCAGGTGTATTTCAGGGCGGAGAGCGTGGTCAAGTATCTATTTTTCTGGGGATGCCTCCTGAAGAAGAATAAGCACATTTCATTTAAGTTGAAGTACAGTGTTGATATTACGACATCAGGAGGGGGTATTTTTAATGTACCTGCCACATCCACTGCTCATCTTGAGGAAGAGAAATATTTAGAATTTCCTGATAATTTTTGCAAGTGTAAGAAGAAGAAACATGGTAGGAAGTGTAAGTTTAAGTTCAAGAAGAAGAAATTAATGAAATTTTTTAAGAAGATGACAGATGATGTGGAACTTGGCTGGGATGGGAGGAGCGACAATGGTGGAGTGGTGATGTTTGGGAGGGATTATTACAGGTTTAAGGTTGGATATTATGTGGAATTTGATTTTGGAAGGTTTGGTAAATTTGATTTTAAGCTCGGAGAGGATGAAAGGGAAGGTGAGGTATGGCTTTATCCTTCGGCACCGGTTGTGAAACTTATTGCACCTGCTGATGGATATATTACAAGTATACCCTTTGAGGTAAAACTTAAATGGATCAGCTGGGCTCCAGTAGATGACTCCAGCGTAAGAATCTATGCAGATGGAGAAGATGCCACAGAATATTTTACAATTACCAAGACTGGAGCATATTTTAATTCAGATGGGATTTTTTATCCTGAAGAGGGGAGGCATATTTTACTTGAGGTAGAGGTGTCAGACATATATGGCCGGACGGCTGATAAGTCGTTTGAATTAGTAGTGGATACCCTTCCGCCTGTTGTTGGTATGATCCCACCTGGAGGGTCCATAACATATTTTCGGGAAGGAGAAGTAGTTGTAAGGGTTTCAGACAAAGGTACGGGTGTGGATGATAGCAGGAGTCATGTTTATGTGAATGGAGAGGAGTTGTATCCCGACTATCTTTCAGGAGGGATTCTGGAGTACAGGGGTAATTATTATGGTGATGTTGGGGATGTGGTGGAGGTTGATTATGAGTTTTATGATGAGGTAGGTCACAGAAGTAGAGGAAGCAAAAGGTTTGTGATAGGTGATGAGGATATGCTCAATGAAAAGATGTTCAGTCTGGACGAAGATGGACAGGTTGGCTTTGCAGGTGGAGTGCTTGAAATGTGGAAGAGGAGGGATGATCTGGATTTTGAGTTGAATGAGGAGGTACTCAGACTTGCAATATATTATGCAGGGAGGAATAAGATAACAGATAGCTGGCCACTTTTATATGAGATAGTTAAATCGCCTGATACCTCAACCCTTACAAAGATGGTTGCAGAGATAGCACTGGGGGAGGTATGTTCCAGTAATGTTTCAGGTAAAGTTGTTGCTCTTTTAATTGAGAATTCTGATGCTGGAAGTGAACTTGTCCGGGCGGGAGCATATCTGGGTATGTGGCCACTATGGATGCTTGATGAGAGGATAGTACCAAAGCTTGTTTACAATGCGACGGGTCCTGAGTTTGAAAGGGAGTATGGAATTATTGCCTACACGGCGTTGTTAAGAAGCGCAATGTTAATAAGTAAGATGTATGCAAGACTTTACGAACTGGGAGGGGAACCGGAAACCACTGCAAAAATAATGATGACCACAAGGAGGCTGGATGGAATAGGTGGAGGCAACCCTTTCGACCTTGGGCAGGTATTAAAAGAAGCTTTGAAAGAAAGTTATCGTCAATACGATAGCCTTTTGAATTACTTACCGGTTAAGTAAAGGGGGTGAGAAGATGAAGAAATTCAGGAGTAAATGGTATATTATATTTGTTGTTATAACACTTTTTGTTTTAATTGTCTCATGTTCAGATGAGGAAGAAGAGGTCCCAGATAAACATTATCTGTGGTTGGGTTACGTAAGTGGTATAAACTGGGATGTTGATAATATGAGCGATCTTAATATCAACTATATTACACCCCCACCAGGGACAAGGCTTGCTTTTTTCAATGACTTGAGCAGACAAGGAACTTCCATTAAAGGTGCCAGTGTAGGTAAGGCTTCCCTGCTTGATAATGATCCTCTTGGTAGTTTCCAGGATATGATAAACAGAGCAGTTAGTGGAGTGAGCGAGGCTTTGAAGAATTTTTTAAAGGCTTTAATTTATAACATGTATAAAATAGAAGTCCATCTTACTTCTCCTTTAAAGGAGAAGGCTGAGTTGAATAAGAATGTGTTTGTTCTTATGGAGGTAGAGGAAAATGGAAGGAAAGAATATGAGGATGTTGGGTACAAAGTTGAGGGAGATAAAGATGATATGAAGTTAACAATATATCTTGATGTGGACAAACTTTTAAAATCCTCACCGGGAAAGATTTTAATAAAACTTGATAAAGAGCTCTGGGATATGGGTTCCCGTGTGAGTGATGATTATAAAGGACTCGGATTTGCGTTTATGTTTAAAGGGACTGTTGACATAGGTACCCCCAAGAAGACATTGTATCTTCTTACCGATTCAATTTCTGATTTACCCAAAGATTCTCAAGGAAGACACATATATCCATACTGGAGTTACACTTTCCTGTTTAATAGAAATATGTGGTTGACTTCTCTCCTTGTAGATGGTCAGAATGGAAAGGTAAGAAGATATGGAAGCACCAATCAAAAAATATATCCGGCGTCAACAAGATTCTGGGGAGGCTCTGTGGCAGGTCAGTACAATACCAGTATATGGTATTTGTACAATGTTTATTGGGGGAGAAGGTTTTCATCCCTGTTTCCTATAGATGATACTCCTTCTATGGGAAGTGATGATGAGGGAACGAAAATTTATTTAATTGGTGGTACAGATGCTTTATCTCTTTTTGATGAGATGATTCCCATAACTCAGGATGATGATGGCAGATTGCTCAATGGATGCACCAATTTGAGATGTTCTTCGTCAGCAACGAAGGAATTTGACATAAAAAGGAGCTCTGCAGTAGTATATAAACGTAGTTATCTCAATAACTTTGAGGGGTTTGTGCTGGTTAATGCGAACAATTTTGAATTATTGCCCATGATAGACAGCTATGACGGTCAGATAACATTTGAAGTGGGTAACATTCCTTCTGAATGTGAAAAAAAAGATATTGATGTGTGTGACTATTATGTTGTTGGGATAAGGAAATTGAAAGAGGAATCAGTTAAAATAAAGGATATTTTATCGGAGTCTATGCTGGAAAAGTTGACTCTTTTCCCTGATTCGAGGGTGGAATTGTTTACTCCAGATCCAGATAGTAAGATGGAGTGGAGGACATTTAAGTTTACCAGGGCGGAACTTGAGTTTAAGAATCCAGATGAAGAGTTGCCTGATGATAGGAAAGGAGCCTGGTTTAAACTTGATTTTCCGGAGGATGGATATTATCTTGTGGTGATAAAGCGCACCAGAGATCTCAATCAGGAGAGGATAGAGTGGTTCAATGATAATGGATTTAAAAATGGTAAGTGGGATCCTGGTACATTTCTGGGGAATAATGGGAGTGATACTGTGAGTGATATGGTGGTGGTGAGGTATGAAAGAAAAGAGAATAAGGTAGAATTATATTTGAGTAATTTTAAATCTAATGATCCCACAATTTGCTTGGCTCCAGATCGTTCAGGATCAACTTGTGATGGAGGAAGTACCAAAAGGTTAAGGGAGATTTTCGAATATATTGATGGTGCTAAGTTAGGATGTTTTTTGTTGTTTCCATTTCATAAGGAGAAGATTAAAAAAGGATATGAGAGCAGAATAATTGTTTCTCACAAACCGTTTTCAGTTATTGGAGGGGAAAAGTATACTGGTTATGATGGTCAATCATATGAGACACAAAAAATAGAAGAAGGTGATTTTTATACTTTTGTAAGTGAATTAATAGGTGCGAAGCTCCTGAATACATTTCTTAAAATCTGGAAAAAGAAATTCGTATTTGCTCCAAGAAAAGACAGTTTAGAAAAATGGCATAAACAAAGTTTAGATGAAAAGGATAAAAAAGATGAATATAAATCCTTTTTTAGATACCTGACAGAGGAAATATATGAGTTTATAAAAGAAACAGGATCGGAGATAGGGATTAATACAAGCATTGAAAGGAATAACACGATGGATGCAGAAGATACTATTACCTTTAATGAAATAGACATTAACAGAAGAGGTTATTGCGAAAATGAACCCCAGAGCATGCGTTTAAGAATTCCATCATATAGGATTGGAATATTTATACCTAAAGTTGAATTTAGTAGTGGGCTTAAGGATAAAGAATTCTTAGATTCGGATATCGGAGGTAAGCTTGCTGATGATTCTTTTTCGTTATGGTATGGTGATCCAGATAAAAGCATAATAGGCGGGATATTCAGGGTTCATGTTAAAAAAGAAGATATGTTAGCCTATAGATGGAACAATCTGATGGAAAACATTATTCCTGGAAAGTTTGGCAATAAGGTCACGATCTTTGATATAAAAAGGATGAAAGTAAATCAGTGTGATGTGGATAAATATAAAGGGGCCTATCATGATACAGATTACTTTAATTGTACATGTTTGATGGAGCATTGTGGTGAATATTACTATGGCCCAAGTTATTTTTGCTTCTTCTCTGAAAGTGATATGTCATTGTATTCTGTGGGTGTATCCTACAACACAACAACATATGAAGAGGAAATACAAATAGACGACTTTTTTAATCATATGATCAGTAGTTATATTAAGCCTCATGATCAGCCAATATTTGTAACACCACCTCCTGGATCTTCGTACAGAGAAACAACATTGACAAATGTCAAAAACTTTCCTGAAAGTTGGGATTTGACAGCTGTCAGGGTTAATCTGGCAGTTGGACTTGAAATTTCTGGTACTTTCTATGTCACCGCCAAAAAAGTACCTACGGACTTTTTCGGTATTAATTTAAATAGCGTAAGTCTTACCGCAAAAATAGATACTGAGCATCTACCTAAAATTATTGTTGATTTTGATTTAAGTTTGATCCCCTATGTCAGGCCTATGAAGGACAAGCCTGGCTTGTATGAAGTTTATCTTATTCCTTTTGCAGATGGTAAAATTGACGGAGGAGGACGGGGAATAAGGTATTTCAAGTATAATTTTGATACTCTTAATGTCTATGAATCTACACTTGGAGAAGTTGATCTTAAGAGTCACTGGTGGGCAGTATTTAGCCCTTTTACTTCATTTTATTATCTGATGCTTCCTGCTGTTTTTCAATCTACTGGAGCGTCGGGTTTAAGTGAAGGAATTTCATCTCTGACAGATATGAATTATAAAAGATTGGGTGCAATATTAAAAAATATTCCGGTTGTTACTGAGTTAAAGGAGTTTGTTTTTGATTATGATGAAGATAATGATGTATTGAAAATTAAAGTGGTGAAGTAGAAATGGTAAGAGTTTTGAAAGTCCTGGCGGTTACAGTAGTGATATTTATAGCAGTTTCTTGTGAAGAGAAAAGAGAGAAACCGGGTAAATTTCCCCCTGTTGATCTGGTAACTTTTAGAGCTTATCCGGGATACATAAGCGGAGAATTTAAAGAAAAATTGCACTGGGACTATGGTGACAATGGAAGAGTTTATCTGATTAATACGGCAAAGGTAAACGAGTTTGAGGGTGATTTGAGGCATTCAGAAATCCAGTATAAAGAACTGACAAAGCTTATTGTTAACAGGGAGTTTTATCAGCATTATAAAAATGGCTTTACAATCCCTGTGTCGCCTGATTCAATTTTTGAAATTGAAGAGTCTGAGTATTCTCCAAGAAAGAAACCAGATTTTGAGGATTATCAGATACTGGGAAATGTTCTGGTGAAAAAGATGTTTTTCCCCAATGGAAACTGTTTTTTTCAGGGTTTTCAGAGAAGTGATTGTGGTTTTTCTTTGATATTGAACTTACCCTGGGATCTCTCATCTTGGGATTGGTTTAATATCAAGGATAGTTTGGGGTGTGAACCGAAGAAATTATCTTTATTCCAGGTTTGTAACGAAAATCTTGATTATGATTCAATTTCTTGTTATGTCTCAGGAATAGATTTAAAATGTGAGAGGTATAACTTCTGGCGTATGGAGAAGTTTTCCTTTGAGGTTACCACCAGTGTTAAGGATTTTGATTTCTCTCTGGTAGAGACGCGTTTTGTATACTTTTCCCGGTTTAATACCATAAAATTTTTTGTTATTGATACGGACAGCAATCTGTGGGAATATAGTTATTATGAAAATACATCATCAACTGTAATTCAAAAAGAGTTTATTGCTTCTCAAGTGAAATACATTCAATTAAATCGTATCGGTACCGAACAGTTTTTTAGTTATTACCTTTTCCCTTATTTTATTACAGGTCTGGATAATGATTATTTAAATTTTTATGATATTCGCGAGAAAAGAGTTAAGCTTCTGTTTAAAGAGGATAATGTTTCTTTAATTCTTGATGATGTGAGTGAACCTTATTTTGAAATAGGTGATGAGGGATACTGTCCAGAAATTATTCCTTACAGATACGATTTGTGGTATGTTACAGATGGGAGGGTTCTCAAACATAATGGAGAAGTTGTGGCAGAGTTTTCTGCTGATATTGTTAAAGGAGCAGTTTTCAGGGATCTTTCAGGTCATTTGAGACCTTTTCTTTATCTCTTGTTTGACAATGGTAAGTTCATGTTCTGGAATCTTTCTGATAATCCTTTGGTGATAAGTTTCTGGGGAAGGGGCGGCTTTCGTAAAATCACAGATTTTTCATTGATTCGGAAATTTCCTTACAGGATATATATTGTTGTGGAACCAGGAGTTGTTAAATTTGTTAGTGTAGGATATGGAGGCAAGTATTTTAAAAAGGTGTACGATACTGATGTATATGAGTTTACCGGGGAGCTTGGGTTACTTGCTTTTTCTGATATCTCTCCTGAAGTAAGGTATTATTCTCCAGTCACAAGAGCTGGACATTATTACTTTGAGGTTTCAAAGGAGTAATGAAGTAATGATATTAGATAGATCGGTTTCAGAAATTTGATTATGATCCTCAGGAAAAAGTCTTAATGGTGCATGTAAAGAAATAGGAGGATATTATGAAGAAAAGATATTGGATATCTATAGTAATATTTTTGATGATCTTTGTGAGTGCTGGATGTTCTCATAAAAACCGATCATATAAGCACTTGTTTTATGATAAAGAGCCCGACTGTTTTTACAGGTTTCCAGTTTCATATTCCTTTGATAGACGTTTGGGAAAATTGGAACTTACATTTTCTCCTCATGATAGTAAAAACTATCCAGGTGCTGAAAAATTCATCGTTATTTTATTTGATTCAGACTATGTGTACAGAGAAGTTTTAGAAGGAATTACTTCTAAGAAATCTCTGGATAGCCAGCAGTACTACAGGTATATATATTTTGGAGAATTTAGCAGGTTTTCTCCTCCTGTAACGAAAACTGTACCAATCACGGCAGGGAAAACCTATACGCTTGCATATTATATTGAAACTAATGGGAAATTAACTTATGTTTGCTCCACACCGCTGACTTTTTTCACTCCTTTAAAACCTGAATTAATAATGTGGGGTTTTCTTTATCCTTCCCTTATTACCGACTATGAAGAAAATGAAACTCTTGGAGGTTGGGATATAGCCACCAGGGAGGCCAATTTAGCCTCTCCTGAGGGGATATCTGAGTATTTTGCCACTGATGGAGTTACAGAGTTTACAAATGTTTCTGATTTTTCTTATACCTATTTCCCTGATAGTATTTCTGAAACTTCCTCCACTCCCCGGTTAGTAATAGGGTATTGTTATCAGAATAAATTGGAAAAATGGAAGTGCGTGGTTGATAAGAAACTGAGCTTTTCCCTTTATGAAAGAAAAATTGTAAAGGCTTACCCTCTCTTATTTCACGGAAAAGATGAAAGAACTCTGAATGTGCTTGTACTGGATAAATATGGAAATTTGATGAAATATACCGCTGTTCAAAAAAATGGGAGTAGGCAACTGAGTCTTACCACTGAGGTTTTAGCAACAAGAGTAATTGATATCGCTCCAAGAATCAATATGCTTAAGGATAACTGGATTGGAATAAGTTTTTATTTTTATTATGTTACCGGTTCCTCTAGGCAATATGTAACTTTTCTTGATCTCTATTTTAGCCCTGTAACCACGGTCTCTTTAAAGGACAGGGTCAAAAAATTATTGTGGATTTATACGGATAAAAGTTTTTCTGAAAAGGATTTATGCTATATAAATGAAAACAATGAGATAAATTGCCCTATTGGTGGTTTTAAACTTCATTTCAATAGTCAGGAATTTATTCCAGAAGGTGGAACAATGTATTTTAAATGGGGTAATAATCCTTATGTATTGAATCTGATGGGAGGAGATGGGAGT
>JALSQH010000170.1 GCA_026985515.1 bacterium | reverse complement strand
CATAGTTTTATTCCTGGGTCTTTTGCTCGGGATAATTCTTTCTCCTCTATCTGCACTGATGAATCTCATTGTAACCATTGTTGTTTTTGCTGGATACAACATTTTTGCTCAATGGGTATTTGAATCTCAGAGGTTATGGGTAAGTTCACTTTATCCCGATATGACGATACTTTTTGTCTTCGTGGGAGTTGTAATTTTCAAGTACCTGACGGAAGAGAAAAGCAAGAAAGAAATTAAGAATGCTTTTCAGCAGTATGTCAGTCATCATGTTGTGAATGAGATTTTAAAAGACCCTTCCAAACTGAAGCTTGGAGGAGAAAGAAGAGTTGTTACTGTTATGTTCAGCGACATAAGGGGCTTTACATCTATTTCTGAGTCACTCTCCCCGACAGAGCTTGTTACCCTTCTTAATTCTTACCTGACCCCCATGACCGACATTGTTCTTAAACATGAGGGAACACTTGATAAGTTCATTGGAGATGCCATAATGGCTTTTTTTGGTGCACCTCTGGAGCAGAAGGATCATGCCAGTAGAGCCTGCCGTGCAGCGATTGAAATGAAGCACAAGCTCGCTGAACTGAACAGGGAATGGCAGAAAAAGGGATGGCCAGAGATCAGAATCGGAATTGGTATCAATTCTGGAGAGGTGGCGGTGGGAAATATGGGGTCACAATCTCGATTTGATTATACAGTCATGGGGGATAATGTTAATCTTGCATCCCGGCTGGAGGGTACGAATAAGGTTTACGGGACAACCATAATAATCAGCGAATTCACCTATATGATGATTGAAAGAGAGGAGTTTTTCTACAGAGAACTGGACTATGTCAGGGTAAAGGGAAAGAAAAAACCTGTCAGAATTTTTGAGTTGATTGATTTTTCTGATAAAATAGATGATGTTCAGAGAAGGGTGAAGGAACTCTTTGAAAAGGGATTGGAAGAGTACAGGAGAGGGGGATTTGAAAGAGCTTTGAAATACTTCGAGATGGTACTTGAAATTAAAGATGATCCGCCATCAAAGGTTTTTGTTGAAAGATGCAGGGATCTGATTGTAAATCCTCCTTCTGAGTGGGATGGGGTATACACAATGAAGACAAAGTAAAGTGGCTTTGGTATGAATCCCGGTAATGATAGATCACCCTGTAATGGGGAGGTAGAAAAGTTACAGAGGGCTCTCCTGAATGCCGAACTGAGAAATGCTGAGTTACAGAACAGAATCCGTTTACTGGAAGCTGAAATTGGTGTTTTCCGTGAGATAGGGAAGTTCAGTGGCGATGAGTCCTCATTTTACAGAGTTATGGAGGATAGTCTCCAGCGTATTAAGGGTATTCTGGGGGCTGAGGCGGGGACAATATTTCTGTTAACTCCCACACGGGATGAGCTGATTTTCGAAGTTGTTATTGGACCTGATGCTGAAAAGCTGAGGGGAAAGCGAATCCCCATTGATAAGGGAATAGCTGGATGGGTGGTTAGGAAACGTTCTCCCTATATTTCCCTGAATGTGAAGGATGATCCCTTCTGGTTTGGTGAGTTTACCAGAGATTTGACTCTCAAAACTGAAAATATTATCTGTGTACCCATAGAAGTTGGTGAAGATGTATTTGGAGCCATAGAACTCATAAACAAGGAAAATGGAGAGGCTTTTACAAAGGGAGATCTTGAAGTTCTGACCCTTATGGCCAGACATCTTGCGATTTTAATTCAAAATATGCGCTCCATTATTGAGTCCAGACGAAAGGCAGAGCAATTTAAAACCCTTCTGGAGATTGGAGGAATAATTAACTCCACCCTTGATGCTAAGGCGGTGAGGAAAAAGGCCATTGAGGCGGCAACAAAACTCATGAACACGGAAGTGGGTTCCCTTCTTCTTGTTGATGAAAAAACAAACGAGCTTTACTTTGAGGTTGCTCTTGGTGATAAGGGAGAAAAAGTAAAGGAGATTAGATTGAAAATGGGTCAGGGTATTGCGGGGTGGGTTGCTCAGACGGGACAGCCAGTAATAGTTCAGGACGCACAGAAGGATCCAAGATTTTTCAGAGAAGCGGATAAAAAATCCCAGTTTGTAACTAAAAATATGATCTGTGTGCCTGTGAAATTGAAGGGGGGAAAGGTCATAGGGGTGCTTCAGGCAATTAATAAACTGAACGATGAAAAATACACAGAGGAGGATCTTGAATTATTTGAAGCTCTGGCTAATCAGGTAGCAATTGCTATTGAGAACGCAAGGCTGTATGAAGAGATCAGAGAAACATTCATTGCAACTGCTGAAGCTCTGGCAGAAGCAATTGAAAAAAGGGATCCCTATACAGGAGGTCACACCAAGAGGGTTACAGAATTTTCACTTGCCATTGCTGAGTATATGGGTTTGAGCGAAAAAGAGAAATTTACCCTCAAGCTTGCGGCAATCCTCCACGATATTGGAAAAATCGGTATTG
>JALSQH010000169.1 GCA_026985515.1 bacterium | reverse complement strand
TTCCTCAGGTCAAATCCACAAGTTGTGAGAGGAGTTCTTTCAGAGTTTTAATTTTTTCCCTGATTTCTATAGCCTTTTCAAATTTCCATTCTGAGGCATATTTTTTCATTTCTTTTTCAAGCTTCTGGATCTCTTTTTCAATTTCTTCAGGTGATGTGTATTTTTCTTCCTCTTCAGCTACAGTAACCATGCTGTCCAGTTCAACATAGTCATAGGCTGCTGTTTCAAGTTCTTCAAAAGCATCGGTGAGTGGTTTTTTTATTGTTCTGGGAACTATGCCGTGTTTTTCGTTGTATTCAATCTGTTTCTTCCTTCTCCTCTCTGTTTCCCGGATAGCCTTCTCCATTGCAGTAGTTATCTTATCTGCAAAGAGGATGACTGTACCCCGTGCATTTCGAGCTGCTCTACCAAAGGTCTGGATCAGAGCGGTTTCTCCTCTGAGAAATCCCTCTCTATCTGCATCAAGAATCGCAACAAGAGAAACTTCTGGCAGATCAAGCCCCTCTCGAAGCAGGTTAACTCCCACTATGACATCGTATGTGCCCCTTCTGAATTCCCGAATTATCTTTACTCTTTCCAGAGTGTTTATCTGGGCATGCAGATAGGTGGCTTTAATTCCCTGTTCTCTCAGATATTCTGAAAGTTCTTCCGCAGATCTCTGGGTCAGGGTTGTGACAAGAACTCTTTCTCCTCTGGTCACCCTTTCTCTGATTTCCTTGAGAAGTTCATCAACCTGAGTCGCAGCGGGTCTCACCTCAACTTCAGGATCCACAAGCCCTGTGGGTCTTATTATTTGCTCCACCACCTGACTGCTCACTTCAAGCTCATACTTTCCCGGTGTTGCTGATACAAATATTGCCTGATTTATTTTTTTCTCAAATTCTTCAAATTTCAAAGGCCTGTTGTCCAGAGCAGATGGAAGCCTGAAACCATACTCAACAAGATTCATTTTCCTTGATCTGTCACCCTCGTACATGCTGTGAAGCTGGGGTATGGTCAGATGACTTTCATCTATAATAAGAAGGTAATCTTTCGGGAAGAAATCTATTATTGTGGTGGGTGGTTCTCCGGGTTTTCTCCTTGATAGATGGCGGGAGTAATTTTCAATGCCAGGGCAGTATCCCATTGATTCAAGAAGTTCAAGGTCGTTCATTGTTCTCATTTCAAGTCTCTGCGCTTCAAGTAATCTTCCCTGACTTCGAAAGTACTGAAGTCTCTCCTGCAGTTCATCTTTAATATCTTTGATTGCAAGCTTCAAGAGTTCTTCTGGGGTTATCCAGTGAGTTGCAGGATATATGGCTGCCCGATCCATTTCCCTTGTTTTGTGACCTGTGAGAGGGTCAAATTCATAGATTCTATCAACAGTGTTGCCGAACATTTCTATTCTTACTGCAAGATCTTCAGAATAGGGAGGAAAGATGTCTATTATGTCTCCCCTTACACGGAAAGTTCCTCTGTGAAAGTCAATGTCCTTTCTTTCATACTGCAGTTCTGCAAGTCTCCTCAGGATCTTTTCCCTTGGAATTATTTCTCCCTTTGTAATTATGAAAATCATTCTCTCGTAGTACTCTCTGCTTCCAATTCCATAAATACACGAGACTGTGGCAACGATTATGACATCTTTTCTTTCAATAAGCGCTCTTGTGGCGGAGTGTCTCATCCTGTCAATCTGCTCGTTGATGGAAGAATCTTTTTCAATGTAGAGGTCTCTGTCTGGTATGTATGCCTCTGGCTGATAATAATCATAGTAGCTCACAAAGTACTCAACAGCATTTTCGGGAAATAACTGTTTGAATTCGTTGTAAAGCTGAGCTGCAAGGACTTTATTGGGTGCAATAATCAGAGTGGGTTTGTTAACTCTGGCAATCACATTTGCCATTGTAAAGGTTTTCCCTGAGCCAGTAACTCCGAGAAGAGTCTGAAACCTGTATCCCTTTTTGATGCCTTCAACTAACTTCTCGATGGCCTGCGGCTGATCACCTGTGGGCTGAAATCGTGTGTGCAGTTTGAATTCACCCATCATTTTTATTTTACTGGATGATTTTATTCGGGCAATCTCCCGTCTTTGTTGGTTCTGGAAAGAACAGAGTATGATTGGTGACACCGGAAGAAAAAACTGGAAGCGGGTTAAATGACTGACTTGACAAAGGTGTGTATCATCCAGGAACAAACTATCCTGTCTCTACTTTCCCTGTGGAAAATTTTTCTTTTAAGGAATAAGAGTGGGTGATTCAGGATTGTGTCTGCGGTAATTTTTCAGAGCACTTTCTCTGCTTGAAGTGGCGTAACAGTAGACACACCCGAAAAGACAGGTGTTGTACATTCCAACGTCTTTACTTTCATAACATCCACAACCCGCTCTTGTAGAATTTCTCCTGATTTTTTTCAGTTCTTCTTTCTTTGCTGGATCCTGCAGAAGTTTCAGTAACTTCTCTTTATTTA
>JALSQH010000168.1 GCA_026985515.1 bacterium | reverse complement strand
TTCCCCGTTGAATAATAAGTTTCCATTCCCTCATTTTCAACATAAAGCGTTATAAGTGATAATCCATTCTCAAGAGGAGAAACAACTATATCCTTTACACCATCAACCACCCATTCTGGATGGCATGGCCCGCCACAAAAATCAGGATGGCATGAAAGCAAATTTATAACAAAAATTAACACTGGCACAGAAAAAATCTTTTTTTTCAACAATCTTTTCCTGTCGAACATTTTTTATACCTCTGTTTAAATATAATAAAGGCAAACACTACAATAATGAATATTCCACTCATCAGATTCAAATTTCCCATGCTACACCCTCCCCCACCTCCACCTCCTCCACCCCCACCTGAGGAACAGGGTTTCCAGGGAATAACCTGTATTCCGCTTGTTTCATTTATAATACTACTAAACCAAGATCCCACCGAACGCATAGCTATTTCTATGTCATTGTTATTACCTGTTGGCCATCCTAAAATTAAATTACTCTTACATAATGATGATCTGGACAAATTGAATCCGTGTGGCAGCACGTTTCCCACCGGTGCTCCACCTCATAACCATAAACAGCCACAAAATGATTTCCCCATTCTGGATCATCCTGTACCAACATAATAGCCATTCTATGTCTATCAACCTCATCCTCAAAAAAAGAAGCACTTCCCACAGCAACTTCAGCAATAAATTTCATCCCATAATACTTTGCAGTCTTTTCGATTCCTTCAGCCAAATCAAAAACGGTAGTTTCTCCATCAGCACTTGTATTCGCTTTTTCATGAATTTTCTCCAACAACTCATAGTCATCACCATGTAAGCATCTACCATAATTGCTGTTAACAAAACCCCAGTAACGAAAAACCAGAGCTGCTGCAACGGGTCCACAACCTACCCAATAATTATCTCCATAATGATCGTTCCAATATTGATCATATGCACTATAAACCACATCAGCTGCTGACTTGTAATACTCACTCTTTGTTAAATCCCAATTTGTCTTAGGAATTATTTTTCTGGTTATTTTATATGTCCTGCAGGAAGGAATTTTAATCCCCATTGGTCCAAAGCTGCTCTTACTTCTGAAAGAAGGTGAAAATGAGACTTCATTTAATAAATCATATGCATATGCAGGTAATTCGCCTGTCAATTCCTTCCATTCAAAAGCCATTATCAATTCCCTCTTCACCACATATGAATCCGGTAGGGAATACAGCTTTTCTTTGTATTTCTGAACCATTTCATAAATTCTGGATTCTTTTATCTTTCGTGGTATAATCGTATCCAGTCCATAATATCCGATTTTAACTTCAGGTGTTACTCCAATGTCATAAAACTCTCCCACAGGCGACAATAAGCCGGGTATTCTCACCATTCGTTTTAAAACAGGTTTAAGCCATCCATCCCTTTTTAACATCTGAGAAATAAAATATGCTTTAACTTCAGGTGGCAAAGTGTGATCTCGAATCTCAAGCACCCCGCTTAACATGGGATCGAGCCCAATAACTGTCATTGAAATACTTGCACGAGAAACAGTGGTTATGCTTGAAGGATTACTAAGAATTCTGGTAATATTTATGTTTCCAGTAGTTGTAATAGCGTACATAAGAGATGGTGTACCAGAAACACCTTCACTGTACGTCAAGCCAATCAGTTTTGAATTGGGAGGTAGTGTTCCCCTTTCAGATAATTGAGCAACAATGAATTCTGCTTCCTGGGATCCACCTGTAATAGTTATTTTACCATGGTTATTAACATTACCAGCAACTTCTACACTTCCAAGTAAATCCGCATTTGCACCCTTACAGATAAGCAAGCTCCCGGCTCTTATAGATCCAGAAAAATAAGACTTCTTCTTTAACGAAAGCTTACCTCCTACTACAACTGAAGGGAAAACAATTCCGTCAATCCTCACTATGTTACCTTTCTCAATTAATAAATCTTCGGTCACAACAAGAGTACCTGTTATTGCAATGTCATCACTTTCAACTTTTAGAGTGCCCTCAATGTAAAGATTACCAATTACACTTCCCCTACCTGTAACTTTCCAATATCCTTTGTGATGTTTTGCTACATAAGAAAATGTTAATCCATCTATATTAATTGTATCCTCTACTTCTCCATCAGGACTTGAGATAGTACCATCACTATAAAAAACCCATGTTGCAGTACTTATTGCCCGTGAAAAGAGTGTAGAAAAATCTATTTCTGGAGGCACCACAAATTCTTTCGTTTCTACTGCATCCTCAACCTCTATGTTACCCTGATTTATTATCTTTCGAGCATATACAACCCCATTTTTACTTCTTAAATTTCCTTTATTATGAAGAACATTAGAAACAAGAATATTTCCGGAAATACCCTTTAATTCTATGTTACCCATGTTATTAAAATTACCACCAATAATGAAATGTTGAATAAATCCCAGGATCGTAATATCTATTGCTCCTTCTGGCATAAGAATTTGTCGTGAGGAATAATAAAGCCGGTCCCACAAGAAACAATTGAAAAATTATTAGTGAGTGAGTGAGTGAGTGAGTGAGGAGACAAGTCTTTGAAATCTCTTGCTTTTCATTTCACCCCTCCTTTTACTTATTTTTTTCATTCTAATTATTGTCCCAAAATTTCACTTTGTCAAGGATGCTCTTTGACTCAAACATAATCTTACCGAAAGAGGTGGTGTTTACTCAGAAAAAATTGGATAATAAAATTCGTGGCCGCACCCACAAGAGTGCGACCACATCAAAACTCAACAAGGATAATTACATGACTTTTATCTTACTTTATGATGTTGAAACAAGCAAGGACAAAGGGGACCTGATTGCAAAGGTGCAAAAGTTCTACAAACATGCACCGAAAAAGACCCAAAAAGAGATTCTAGATGTACTGGAGGACCGTACAGATTATCACAGGAAGTATTTGATCTATCTTTTATCCATTCATAACAAGATTGTTGCGAAGAAGGGTAATACAAAGATAAAAGTTGATATCACAAAACAAGCAGTTAATCAAAGAGGGAGGAAGCCTGTTTATCCGAGGCATCTGGGTGAAATACTCTATTTCCTGTAGCAGAAGCTTTATTTTGGCAGTTCGGTCATATTAAGGTATTAATAAATGATCATTTTTACAATTGTTGCAGGGAGTTGGAGAAACAATTTACTCGTAGCAGGACCCACAGGAGCAACGATAATCCCCATGTGGAGAACAGGAATTTATATGTAGTCAGGAAGAATGTAGGCTATGGCAGATATACTGGTAAAAAGACAAGAAATTTAATGGGTGAACTGTACTACTGGCTGGATTTGAAATATAATTTTTTTATTCCGGCGATGAAAGTTGTGGAAAAATTAAGACTGGGAAAGAGGTACATAAGAAAACATGAAGCCAAAACACCATATATGAGGCTAATGGAAGATGAGAGTATACCAGAAGAAGTAAAAGAAAGATTGAAGAAGATGAAAGAAGGATTGAGTTTCAGGGAAATAGAGGAAAGAATATAGGAGATAAAAAAAATCAACATAAGTACATCAAATGGGGTAAACTATAAAATGGAGGAACATATGGATAAAAAAGGAAGTAAAGTAAGATTTAATTTTGAGTAAAAGGGATTTAACCTTTCCTTTTCTTCCCCTCCTCCCACAGTTTATCCATTTCTTCAAGGGTTGTGTCTTTAAAAGATTTTCCCTCCTCTGCAAGTCTTCTGGAAAGGTATTCAAATCTTTTCCAGAACTTGAGGTTGGTATCGTTTAAAGCTTCTTCAGGGGATATTTTCAGTTTCCGTGAAAGATTGACAATACTGAACAGTAGGTCGCCAATTTCTTCTTTTATATTTCCTTCGCCTTCTTTCATGGCCTTTTTTAGTTCTTCAAGTTCTTCTTCAATTTTTTCAATCACATCTTCTGCTTTTTCCCAGTCAAAACCCAATTTTGAGGCTCTTTTTCCTATTTCGTAGGCTGCAAGAAGTGAAGGAATGTGGTATGGGAATTTCCCGAGGGGGTGTTCCTCCACCTCGCCACCCTTTTTCTCCTTTTCTATCTTCTTCAATTTTTCCCAGTTTTCAACGACCTCCTCAGCATCTCTGACCTTTACATCCCCAAATACATGTGGATGTCTGAAGATGAGTTTATCGCTTATACCATCTATTACATCCTTGAGGGTGAAGTAACCCTCTTCTTCAGCTATTCTTGACTGAAATACTATCTGGAGTAAAAGGTCTCCCAGTTCTTCCTTCAATCCCTCATAATCTTTTTCATTTATTTTTTCCAGGACTTCGTAGCACTCCTCTATAAGATATTTTTTGAGAGTATCAAGGGTCTGTTTCCTGTCCCAGGGACATCCCCCTGGTTCTCTCAGTCTTTTCATTATTTCTGCCAGTCTTTCACAGCTTTCACCAAGAGTTTTCATTTCAGGTCCTCCGTTTCCTTTGTGTTAATGATATTCAACTCCCTCAGTGTTGCAAGAAATGATTGTATGATTAAATTAATTATCAACAGGAGGAGTGAAATGCCAATATATGAATATCGCTGTCTCAACTGTGGGTATGAGTTTGAAGTGATGCAGAAGGTTTCAGAGGAACCAGTGAAAGTGTGTCCAAAGTGTGGCGGACCGGTGCAGAGATTGATTTCAAATACATCGTTTATTTTGAAAGGATCTGGATGGTATAAAACAGATTACACCTCCTACGGGAAAGAGAGAAATAAAGAGTCAGGAAGTGAAAAGAAATCTGATTCGGATAAATCTGATAAAAAGTAGCTCAGCCAAACTCAACGTGATGTCTGGGTCTGTATCCCAGAACTTTTTCCGCCTTTGTTGGATCAAGTAAAACAGCATATTTTAGCAGGTCTCTTCCCGATTCAAAGTCAAAATCTGTTGCGCCAATTTTCTTCTGCCATGAATTTACTACTTTGTGGAGGGGTTCAGGAAGAGCCCTTCTTTTCGTCTTATTCAGATCAAGGAAAACGTGGAGAGGAGCGGTGTCCCTTCCCACGATGTTGAAAACACCCTTTACATTTTTATGAATAGCGAGCTGGATGGCATAAATCGCGTCCCTTGGATGGATGAGATTCACCATTGGATCAAAACCCATCACTGTGAAAGCCACCTTGGAGGATAAATAAGCATTCATGAGGGAATGGATGTTTCTTCCCACGATATTTGAGAATCTCAGGACCACCACATTCATATGGGGATTGTCCATTTTTGCCCTGCATATCATGTCGGCGTCCACCCTGTCCCTTATCCACTGGGGTGCATCTTTATCAAAATTCAGATCCGCTTCTTCATCCTGCATCACCGGATTGTGGGGCCTGATTTTATAAACTAAGTGACTGCTTTTGAATATAAATTTGGTAACCTGACCTGTTTCTAAACACTTATCAATGAGCATTTTGGTTCCAACAACATTGAGCTCGTGGCTCTTCGGTCCCACATCGGAGGGTTTATTCAGAAATGCCATGTGAATCACGGTGTCAATATTCATATCCTTGAAAATGTCACTGTAAAATAAGTTATTTACCTGCCTTGGCTTGGTGAGGTCCACCCTCATGTAATGAAATCTGCTGGATGAAAAATCGTCGAAGTAGAAGGGCCTGTCATCTATGGCAACTCCGAGTATGAAGCCAATTCTTTTGTCATAGTAAAGCAATCTTGCCAGCTGTCTGCCAAGGGTACTTGTAACACCTGTTATGAGAACATTGTGAGTCTTTGTGGAGGACATCAGTAAAAAACCCCCTTTCTTTCCTTAAGACCCCTCTGGATCAGTTCCACAACTTTACTCCTTACATCATCTGCGAGGGTTTGAACCATTTCCGGATTTTCCACCGTATCTTCAGAAAAATATTTGTAATATTCAAGTGGTTCACCGTAGTATATGTGGTATTTGCTCGGGAAGGGCAGAAAGTTTGTGAGTGGTCCACCAAGGAAAAATTGAGGAGTTACGGGAAAGTAGGGTGAACCAAATATCTGCCCCAGTTTTACCCATTTGTAGATAACTGGAAGCTGTTCCTCTGCCCCAACAACTGCCACGGGAATTATAGGTGCCTTGTATAGAAGAGAAAGTTCTATGAAACCCACATTGAACTTTGCAGGTTTGTATCTGTCCTTGAATAATCGGCCAATATCCTTCGTACCTCCGGGGAAAACCAGGATCGCTTCATCATTCTGCAGAAGAACTTCAAAATTTTTCCTGTGTCCTATTACCTGTCCAACTCTGTAAAAGAAAAGCCCTACAAAAGGCATGGCTGCTGCAAAGTTGTCAACAATAGCCCTTACAAGCCTTGGTGGATTCAATTTCGTGGCAACATCCATTATGATCATGGCACCATCAATGGGGATTCCACCGCTGTGATTGGCAGCAAGGATAACTCTTCCCTCGGTAGGTATATTTTCAATTCCCTTACTTTCCACTCTGAAATATTTTTCGTAAAAAAGTTTCACTATGGCATAGGCAGTTTTCATCCAGTCTTTATTAAGTCCAAATATGTCGTATCCAAATCCCAGGTCATTTATTTTGATTTGATCAAGTCTTTCCCTCTCCTCCGGGGTCAGCGTTGCTTCCCAGAATTCCTCAAGTCTCTTGCTTGCCATGTAAACTCCCGTTTATTTTTTTCTTATAAAATGTTATTGGTAACACTCTTTTTTGTCAACCTTAAATATTTTGTGGCTAATCTCCAGATAATAAAAACTGCAAGAAGAAGGATAAATGGTGTGTCACCACCTTCACTGCATCCCTCAGAGTCATCTGAATATTTCTGCCCCATTGCTTTTTCTTTATTGGTGGAAGTACCCGATTTTGTGTATTTGAAACTCACAAGTTTCCCATGAAGGGGAATTGTTACAATATATGTGCCTGGTGGGAGTTCTTTCCACCACTTCCCGTCTCTGCTTTCCAACCAGAATCCCCCATTTATTCTGAAAATTTTTGATTCCGGCAGGACAGCGGGGGTAAAGGATGTGACAGGTGGAGCAAAGAGAGAAATGTTCAGACATTCTGTTAAAAATTTATCAAGGTCCATGGTGCCTTCAAGATTGAAAAAGAGCATCATGTAGTTGTACAGGTTATCCTCGTTTTTCCCCGTGTTCTCCATGGTAAGATCCTTTACCTCCAGCCCCTCTATGCAGGTTGTAAGGGGAAGTGAAAATCCATCCACCAGGCCGGGCAGTGCCTGCGAAATTGCACCTGAGACAAGTGGAAGAAAAGTGTTTTCGATGTCTCTGTTAAGTTCTGGTGCGATTTCATTGTAAGTAACTTTCAGGTTGATTTGAGGTGAAATTGTGAAAATCAGGAAGGGTTTTTCTTCCAGTGAAATCTGTTTTATGTTGATTGTTGAATCAATATCACCCATTACTGAAAAGAGTCTGAAGTAGCTGCCCCTGTCAGATGCGTAAATATCTATCTTTACTGATGGCATAACTATCTTAATTGACTTTTTGTCTGAAAAAAAGATGTAAGGTGATTTTCGTAACTGCAGATCAACTGCCAGAAATTTATCGGGAAAGGCTCTGTAGAATGCTTCCATGTTGAGCAACTTGAAAACCTTTGTTGTCAGGTACTCTCTGTACTGGGGATCAATATTTGTGAGAGTTGAGGTATCTATGTGAAAATTGTTGATAAGTCCCTCGTTGTAGATGGATGTGAGTATTTGATTGAGGGTGTCATCGCTTAGGGCAATTCCTGCCATGTAATCCTGTTGGCTTCCCGGTATTTTATCGGGGAAAACTGGGGGATCCTCTCCATAGCAACCATCTTCTTCAATGTGGGTGTAATAAAACCACTCCTGGGGAAAGAGAGTTGAAGAGGAGATATAGTTACTGAAAATGCTTCCACTTGATTTGATGAGGATCTGGGGTGGTTCTCTGAAGATTTCAACATTAAAGTTCAAATTGTTCAGTAAATGGGTCCCAAGAAAGGAGTTGCCTTCAGAGAAAAATTTATTGAGGTCAAGCAGGGGATCAGGTATACCATCTTCATCTCTGTCAAAAATAAGTTTATCCAGTGCTGATTTTATTGCCTGTGCAAGTGCTCTGTTTATGTCTTTTTCAAAGAACTGGAGAATAGCTTCCGAGAGGTAATCGTTGAAAGCCTTTTCCACCCTGTGCATCAGATTACCGGGAAGGCCCGGAATCTGGGGTAGCTGTACATATGGAACATAGAGATACAGAAGTCTTGATTTAAATTTTGAAGTTGCAATTCTCAACTGATTGTTTGTGGTCATGACATGAAGAATACCTGCAACTTCCATATCTGCCTGAATGGTTACTTTATTGATGGTGAAAAGCTTGTGTTCAATTTTAAGGTCAATCTCGGGATGATTTCCCTCTGCATCGGCAGTAACGGTCAGAATGGGGTAAAGTTCATCCATTGATACACTTTTTCTTAAAATTTCAGGTGGTTCTGTTGTGATAGTAAAGAGAGTCCTGTTGTATCTCACTCCATCATATGAATCGTCACCCTTTCCCAGGATGGTAAAGGTGAGTTTCCCACCAATTACCGGCATGTAGCTCTGAAAAGTGAGTCCCTCAAGAGCATCAACAATCTTTTTTTTAAGTCCCTTGCTTTCAAGACCATGTTTGACTTGGTAAGAGAGAAAGGAAATGCCATCTCTGTTAATGACAAACTGAAAGGAGTAAGGGATGTCGATTGACAGAGGAACCTTTTCCAGGTCGCTGTATGAGAATAAGCAAAGAGGTTGAAACAGGAGAAAAAGGAGCGGAATAATTTTTCTCATTCTTGCACTTCTTTCTATGGGTAAATATAATAGAAAAGCATGCGAAAGTCAAAGGAGAAATTATTTACCCTTATCTCCACACTCCCTCCTCTGGTTGGAATTTCTTCATACACTGTGGGACTTTTGAAGGAACTTGATAAGATGGAGAGTGGTGAGGTGTTTTCCTTCAGGAAGTTGTATCCCTCCTTTCTCTTCCCGGGGGAACAGTATGATTATTCTTCGCAAATCCCGGAGTTCAGAAATATAGATGTTTACAGGATAATTGACTGGTGTAATCCAGTGACATGGATTCTCCCTGCATTAAAAATGGAGAGCGGGATTCTTCACCTCCAGTGGTGGAGTCCCGCCACAGGCCAGGTGTACCTCCCCCTTATTGCTGCGGCAAGAGTTAGGAAAAAAAGAATAGTTATAACAGTTCACAATGTTATGCCCCATGAAGGGAATCCCCTTTATAAAGTAATATGGAAAATGATAACTGGAAAAGGAGATGCCTATATTGTGCACTCTGAGAAAAACAGGGAAGAGTTGTTAAATCTTTTCCCCGAGATCATAGAGAAGCCTGTGGAGATAATACATCATGGGATAGAAGTAAGAAGAAGAATTGACAGAAAAGAGGCAAGAAAAACTCTCAGATTACCAGAAAGCAGTATGATTGTGCTTTTCTTCGGTACGGTGAGAAAGTATAAGGGGCTTGATCTGCTGATCAGGGCTTTCTCAAAGGTCAGAGGTGACCTTTTTCTCCTGGTGGCAGGAAAGCCATGGATTGAAGTGGAGGAGTTCAGACAGTTGGCTGAAAAGGTGGGAGTTACGGAGAGGGTTAGATTTGATTTTCGCCTCATACCTGAGAAGGAAGTTGTTTACTATTTTTCTGCCGCTGATCTTGTGGTTCTTCCATATCTCTGGTTTTCGTCCCAGAGTGGGGTTGCCTCTCTTGCTGTGGGATATGGAATTCCTCTCATAGTCAGTAATGCCGGTGGACTGGTTGATTTTGCCCACCCTGAGGCAGTTTTTGAAACAGGAGATGAGGAGGAACTTGCCGGGTTACTTCAAAGATTTTACGATGATGAGTCTTACAGGCGACAACTTCAGAGGGATGTTGAGAAGAAAAGAGAAATGTTCAGCTACCACAGAGCAGCTGAAAAAACGGTTAAGTTTTATCAGAGGTTGATGAAACTCTAACCATATTTTATCAATCTTTCACCTGCATCAATGAGTTCCCTGAGATCCTCTTCTGAATGTGCCTCAACGTAGAACCTGACAACAGGCTCCGTTCCAGATGGTCTGAAAAGCACCCAGCTGCCATCCTCAAATATGAGTTTTGAACCATCAATTCTTATCATTTTCACA
>JALSQH010000167.1 GCA_026985515.1 bacterium | reverse complement strand
TCTGTAATCTGCCCGGAATAATTGTCAAGTTTTGCCAGACTCAACATTAAATCAGATAAAAATTTACCCACCTCAATACCATCAGTAGAACTTTCATAACTCTCAAGCTGACCCATTATTTTCTTTCCCATACTCTCAAACTCTGACAGGAGAGAAGGTGTAAAGGGATTCAAAATGTAACCCTCCACATCTTCGTTACCTTCCGCCCTGTAAACGCTTCTTATCCCTTTTATTGAGATATAATCACCAGCTGATATTTCTCCATCACTATCTTTATCAATAACTGAGATGTAGTAGGGAGACTCCTTTCCATCAGGAACTACTCTGTCCTTTAGTAGTTCAATCAATCCCTTACCTGCCGGTGCAACAAAGGTGGATGTATCAGGAAAAGTAAGGGAATCATCCCTTCCAAAAAGATAACTCAGCATTCCATCAAAATAGATCCGGCTCTTCATGTAAAATTTCTTCCCATCACTATCCCAGGTAAACAGATCCCTGTAATTACCAAGAACATGGGCTATAAAATGTGGTCCAACACTGCTGGAAAGTAAATTTTCATTTCCCACCATTCTCCTGTAATCATTGAATATGGAAATCCAGTTTCCCGAAATTCCAAGATACTGGGAAATTACCACATCCCACAACCCGTAAAAACCTGAAAATATAGCTCCCCAGAAATCCACCTCTGCCAATCCCCACACTCCATCCAAACTCACCACTGCGACTGAAGTACTGCTTCCGGGAAAGAGTTTACCTGCACCACTTAACCTCACACTTACACCAGAAACATCCATGGTTATCTCATTCTCAGAATATGAAGTTATAACTTTTATTCTGCTGAAAAGATCCTCAATGTAACCAAGAGCATCATTTACAGCTCCACTGAGAGAAGCCTTAATACCACTGGAAGAAAGATCAACACTCTCCTCAAAGGGAGAAGATGAGCTTCCCTGAAGATTCAAAGCACCAACAAGGTTGTTCATTGATTTAAGAGCATTGTAAACATCACCAACAAAGAGATACTCATTCCTTCTTAGTTCAAGCTCACTATCTTTAAACTCAACATCAACGCAGTATACTCTCGCATCTGTAATTCCCGTAATGGTAATAGGAAAATGTTCTACTGTCTTTTTGCAAAGTTCCTGCCGGGTTGGATTCCTCTTTTCAGGTTCTTTCTTATGGCAGGAGGCAAGAAACAAGATAAGAGGGATCAAAAATAGTACAAGTTTCTTCATGGCTGACCTCCGGGTAAGGTGTTTACCATTCTTCAATTTTTACATTAAACTTCACTGTCCCGGGTACTCCCTCTACAACAGGGAAAGGTACATTCCCGATCAGGGCAGTGAAAAAACCATCCCTGTTTACTGTATCAGTACAATCAAGACCAAAAACTCTATAATTGAGTGAATCCGGTCCTTCCCCAATTCCCGCTTTACACTCATACTCCCTCTTCAAAGGTGCACTGAAATCATCAAACAGATTTTCTTCAAATAAAAGATTCTTACTGTTTACAAGAATTCCATCCATTACTCCTCCGCTATTCAAAAGAGCCCTCGGCACACCACAGAGTTTTTTCTTAAATCCTGCAAGCTCATTATCCTCAGGGACTATCCTGAATATTAATCCATGATCCTCACCAGCTCTAAATCTCCTGTACACAAGGCTGTTATTCACATTTATATACTCAATAGCGTAACTCTCCCTGTCAGCCAAAGAATGATATACACAAATACTATCCCTATCTCTGAGATCAGGTATCTGGATATTTACTCCAAGAAATGGACATTTCACCACATTTTCCGGAGTCAGGAAACACACATCTTTAAATGATTCCACATCTGCACCAACTACTTCCAGCAACTTATCTCTATTACTGTAATTCTCAAGTTTCCTTTTCCGTAAATTTTGAAATCCATCCACAAAACCACTAATAAAATTGGCATAATAAGCGGTGGAACCAGTAATGAATAAATAGTAAGGAGGTAATTTCCCATCTGTTCCAATCACTTTGCTACCTTTTGGGGTTAAAAAGAAATATCGGCCAGGATAATATATCACAACATCTGAAATCTTATCTGAGTATATATACTCCATGTAACCACTTTCATTAAATTTCCACCGATAAGCAAAAAGCTCCCTATTTGAACTTATACCAAGTATATTGACTAACCCTTCTTCACTGTACATCTCTGGTAACCACACATATTCATAAAAATCTGAAAATTTACCATAAAAATTCACATTATTTCTGAAACCCAATCCCTCAGCATGAACCGCGCACGATATTACTCCATTTATAAGGTGACATATTACTGACCCCATTGCAAAATGTTCCCTACCTACATAATTGATTTTTTCTTCAGCAAAATTTGTTACAACCCTTGGGAAAAGGATTTCATCAAACAAACCAAAATAGAGAGATTCTCCACTTCTATAATCTATATAATCA
>JALSQH010000166.1 GCA_026985515.1 bacterium | reverse complement strand
TGTGGGACCCCTGTAATCCTCTCCACTGAGACCCACACCCAGGTAAACATTTATAATGTTATTCTCCTTAACAAAACTCAGTCCCATGGAGATGTAGTGATTGTTGTGATCAACTTCTGGATATGAGCTGTACTGATACCTGAACAAAAGTCCTCTGTTGTCAGTGGTTTTGAATCTACCCTTAACACCTATCTCAAGATAATCGGCAGTGGGAACATCCTCCAGATTGATCTGGAAGAAGCTTTCGTAGGGAAAACCATATCTGTATGTAATCTCAACACCTCCGGCATTTACCCCATTTACAACCCCAAGCATGGGACCAAACAGAAAGGCATAATCCACATCAACAAATCCTATGAGAGCAGAAATGGAAACAAAATCATAAACCCGGCTAATTTCAACTGAACCGGGTTCGGTGGATAACCTCTTCCTCTGAACAAATCTGTTGTTTATATAACTAACATCAAATCTGAGTCCAACAATTGAAAGAAGATTCACAAGCTCTTCAGAAGCTTTTAATCTCAATCTGTTCACATCTGTTTCAAACATCGATTCTTCCAGATCAGCAAAAAAAAAGGACTTGACCCTGGGTCTTTTTTTCTTCTTGCTGAAACCAAATGTTATCTTGTTACCTTTAACGATAACAATCCTGTCTCCTTTCCGTAGAATTTCAGGAACACCTTTTTTGAAGTAAAGAATACCACCATCTCTGGATATTGCATATATTTTCGCCGCAGCCACAGGAACAACGTCTGTCAGACTCCTGGGGAATCTCCCCGGTACAACTCTGAAAACTCTGAAGTATCTGTTATGCATGAGAAAATCTGTTTCACTACCCACAAAATAAACGAAATTCCCCCTGATCTGTGTAACAACAAAGGGACCATACCCTTCTGCCATGAGGGAAGTGGTAAATATGATTGCAATGAAGACGAAAAATAAATATTTTTTCCCCATTCTTCTGCTCCTGCTCATCTTTCTATTTTTCCGGGTAAAATGAACTCATACCTCTTCTTCAGTATCCTTGTTTTAATGAACCTGTCAATTTTCCTTGCCGTTAAATAGAAACTCCAGATAAAGGCGTCTTCTTTATAATACTTTTTCACCTCTTCACCTGTTATCGGTTCAACACCTAAAGATGCCAATTCTTCTTCGATAAACTTGTTTGTAAATTCAATCAATGGTGGTATAAGCTCCTCTTTCTTCTCCTTATAGAGGTTAGCAATAAGATCAACAATTACAAGATGCAGGTCATGGTATCTGTCAAGAACATCCTGCAGGAAAAACTTCTTTGCAATCCATCTCAAGCCGGGTGGTGTGCTTTTCAGGAAAAGCTCGGCATTTAGGAGATGTCTTCCATTTTCCCTTATCATTGGAGTACTCACATCTATATATACAATCTTCATACCAGAAGTTACCCTTTTTGCTTCGGGAAAATCAGGAAGTGCCCAGTTGGATATCTGCCCATCAAGACCAATATGCTTTTCAGGATGAGATGAATTGTATTCCCATATGGACTTCATCCTTTCAAGAACCATTTTAAAAAGTTCAAGGGATTGCTGATCATCAACAATATGAATTATTTTGTTGCCTATGGATTCAGAAGGGAGTAACTCCTGAATATCGTAAAAAACTATTCTGTCATCATCAGTTACAAGAGAAAGGTATCCGTTTTCAGGGAGATCAATGCCATTCTGAGTAAGTAAATCAAGATATTCGTTGTAAAGGGCGGTGTAATCCCTTAACTGCTCCTCATTTTCAAAAACGGGAATCCGCTTAAAAACAATTTTCTCACAGCATGGATGCGGAATGTTAAAAGTGGTGCTTATTTCACCATAGCCAATTACTCTCAATTCTATTTCACTCTTCTCGGGATAGGCAGGATTTAATTTTTCCTCAAATTCAAAAATCACATCGTCAGGAATATGTTCTGCAAGTCCTTTTTTTTCTACAATTTTTCTCATCCTGTTATCTCCCTGACACTCATGGTGGTCTTCCTTATACGATCAAGGATATCCCTGCTCTCATCTTCACGAATAATGAGGGGAGGGAGAAACTGAATCACAGAGGGATCATTGCCTGAATAAACTGTGTAAACTCCATTATCAAATAAGTGTTTCAGGAATATCAGGGCAGTCATCTCATCCTTTATTTTTAACCCCATCATCAAACCAAGCTGTCTGAATTCAGTTATTACCCCGGGGATTTCATTCATGACAGATTCTACCCCCTCTCTGAAGATCTGAGCCTGTTTGTTTACATTATCCAGAAACTCCTTCCTTGAGGAGATTTCAAGCACTTTCATTGCAACATGACATCCAAGTTCACTTCCCCCAAAGGTTGAAATGTGGATAAAGGGATCCTGCAGGAAAATGGTTTCATACTCCTCATTGTAAATCACTGCGGTAATTGGATAGATTCCTCCGCTCATTCCCTTACCTATGACAACTATGTCAGGGACAAAATCAAAATGCTCAAATCCCCACAACTTTCCTGTTCTTCCAAAACCTGTTTGAACTTCATCAATGATAAACATGGCACCCTTCTCAGAACAGATCCTCTTGACTTCCGGGAAAAAATCGGGAGATGGTATTTTTATCCCCCCTGTGGCAGGTACCGTTTCAAAGATCACGGCGGCGACTTCCTCAGTACATTTCTCCCTCACTGCATCAATATTGTTAAACTCCACAGGTATGAAATCTGGAGTCTCACCTAAAAAAGGCTTTTTGAATTTCTCCTCACCGGCAGCCAGGGCAAGGCCTGTGTGGCCATGGTACCCACCCCTTGCGTAAATTATTTTCATTCTCCCTGTGTAACCCCTTGCAATTTTTATCGTAAGATCAATAGCTTCGCCTCCACCTACATTGTAAACAACTTTGTTCAGGGGATCTGGAAAGGTGGAGACAAGTTTCTCAGCAAGAATAGCCCTGGGACCAGAAATGAGGTGATGATTGCCGATATCGTAGTACTCAAGAGCCTCCTTCAACGCGGCAATAACCTCAGGGTTTCTGTGGCCAAGATTGAATACCCCCCCATTGCAGTGCACATTGTAAAATTCGCGACCACCAATGTCCTTCAATTTAACCCCACCTCTTTCCCCTGCCACAAGATCAAATCCAAACTGGGTGTAGAGATCCACCTTTCCCTTTGAAACATACTTTGCGTATTTTTCCAGAATCTCTTTTCTGTCTTCCTTCTTGAAAATCATAAAACCTCCCGGTTCACTATTATTTTTACAACCAGAAAGGAGGGGATGTCAAGGAATTGTCAATTATCTTTTTTCAAACTTTCTTCCCTCATGAGTTTGACTTTTCACGTCATTAAACTATAATTTAATAAAAGTAAACTGAAGAAAAAGTGGAGGTTGCCATGTCAGATAAAATTGGTACACCACTTTCAAGGCATATTCTTGAAGAGATGAGAAGGATAAAGGGTGCCACAGGTGAATTCACCCTTCTCTTTAACCAGATTGCCTTTGCTGCAAAAATTGTCAGCAGGGAGGTAAACAAGGCTGGCCTGGTAAACATACTTGGATTCACTGGAGAGACAAATGTAAGTGGCGATGAGGTAAAAAAACTTGATGTTTATGCCAATGAAACTTTTATCAAGGCACTTGATCACGTCGGCCACCTGTGTGTGATGGCATCAGAGGAGAACAAGACGATCATAGAGATACCGGATAAGTATCCTCAGGGAAAGTATGTATTTGTTTTTGACCCCCTTGATGGTTCATCAAATATTGACGTCAATGCCACCATAGGTACAATTTTTGGAATCTACAGAAGAGTAACACCCGAGGGAACCAAAGGTACGCTGGAGGATGTGCTTCAGAAGGGTGACAATCTGGTCTGTGGAGGATATGTTCTCTATGGCTCATCAACAATGCTGGTGTACACAACAGGAAATGGTGTTCATGGATTTACACTTGATCCATCAGTTGGAGAGTTTCTCCTCTCACATCCAGATATAAAGGTTCCAAAGAGGGGAAACATCTACAGTGTCAATGAAGGAAACTACAATCTCTGGGATGAAAACATGAGAAAATACATTGATTACCTCAAATCTGATAAAAATGCAAATGGCAAACCCTACAAAATGAGATACATAGGTTCCCTCGTTGCAGACTTTCACAGAACCCTGATCTATGGAGGAATCTTTCTCTATCCAGCAGACAAAAAGAATCCAAACGGGAAGCTGAGACTTATATATGAGGCAAATCCCCTTGCCTTCATCATTGAACAGGCAAGTGGAAGAGCCAGCGATGGAAAGAGGAGAATCAGAGAAATACAGCCTGAGGATTTGCATCAGAGGACTCCTCTGATAATTGGTTCAGAGGAGGATGTTCTGGAGGCAGAGGCATTTCTGAGAGGAGAAAAACAACCCGTATGAGGGGGAAATTATGGGAATAACCATAGTCAGAAAAACCAAACCAGGCACAGATAAAAGAAGTTCCAAAATTGCCCTCGTCCTGGCTGGAGGAGCAGTTTCAGGTGGAGCATTCAAAGTGGGGGGACTTATTGCTCTCAACAGCTATCTCCTTAACAGGAAAATAATCGAGTTTGACATATATGTTGGTCTGAGTGCTGGAGCTCTATTATCCGCACCCCTTGCAGGTGACATCCCCCCTGAAGAAATGTTAAAAAGTATCAGTGGTACATCTGAAAAATTCTCACAGCTGAAGTACTGGGACTTTTACTATCCAAACTTCAGGGAATTGATCTCAAAGCCCATTCAGTTCGTTGTGGATCTCATAAAAGTTTTCCCTCAATTTCTCTACGACCTCTTCATAATCGCTCCTAATCTTTTATTTGAGGTACAGGAGCAGGTAAAAAAATTTATTAAAAATCCAACCTACTCAAATCTGGAAAAGATCCTCGAACCAATAGCCAGTTCAATGATATCACCGGAGTTCCCCAACCCCCTGGAATATCTCCCTTCAGGCTTCTTTGACAATAAGCGGATTGAAAAATTCCTGCGAGAAAACATAGAGAGAAACAACCTGTCCAACGATTTTGTTGAACTTTACAGAAGAACGGGGAAAGAACTTTTCATAACTGCCACAAATCTTGACACCGCCGAAAGGGTTGTTTTCGGTCACAATGAGAGGAATGACATCACAATTTCTGAGGCAGTCCAGGCATCCACAGCGTTGCCTGGATTCTACAAACCTGCAAGGATAAGAGGAATTGACTATGTAGATGGAGGAATAAGGAGAACTGCAAATATTGATGTTGCCTATGAGCATGGTGCAGAACTGATAATCTGTTATAATCCTTTCAGGCCCATCTATAATGAGATTCATGTTGAATACATAGAGGCACTGGATAAATACAGCGTCCAGGGAACATACATAGCGGATAAGGGGATTCTCTCGGTCCTCAACCAGGTCTTCAGGACGCTTCTTCACACAAGATTGGAAGTGGGAATCGAAAGATTCAAGTATGACCCATCCTTCAATGGCGACATAATCCTCATTGAACCAACAGAAGATGACATAGAGTTCTTCAACATGAATCCTGTTGCCTTCTGGAACAGGGCCAAGGCGGCCAAAAAAGGGTTTGAATCTGTGATCTTTTCAATAGATGAAGATTTTGACGAAATAAAAGAGATCCTGAAAAGCTATGGCATAGAAATCACAAAGCATTTTGTAAGGGACTATCTTGATAAGTTGAGGAAAGTCAGCTACAGTGATGAAGCAGTACTAAATATTCTGGAACAGGAAAATCCCTCAAGAAAGCTGAAAATCATTTGACCTGTAGCCGTTCATGGAATAGTATAGTTATATGAGGCGGATCTTCCCTTTCATTCTCCTCCTTACCCTTTTCTCCTGCGAAAATGAAACATCAATGGGCTGGCACAGGAGGGGAAATTTCACAATAAATGGCAGAAAAGAATTCATAGTGGCATCAAATTTTCCTTACTACTCATACCCGCCACATTCATCTACTGAGAAAGATGATTTCAGGATCTGGAAGGATTTACTATTCCAGCTTAAATCCTCTGGAATCAACACCCTCTATATCTCTGTACCATGGATCTTTCATCAACCAGAACAAAATCCCCCCGATTTCCTCAACGACAGGAGAAACTTAAGGGCACTTTTGAGAATCGCAGCTGAGTCAGATTTCCTGGTAATTTTGAATATTTCACCTCAGTCGTTGGAAAATGCCTCTGGAGGGGGTCTTCCCTCATGGCTTCAGAGATATCTCTACTTCTTACCGGAAAATGGTGATGGGAAAATAGCCTTAAGAACCCCGGATGAAGATTTTATTAATCTATTCACCTCATATGGAGAATCCCTCCTTGATATTCTTTTCCCCTTTCTCCATGCATATGAAAATCCTGGAAATATTTTTGCAGTCCAGATTGAGGGAGACCTTCATAGATTGAAAGCAGTGTGGTTTGAAACATTAACATACCTTGGGATCCCGCCATCAGAGAATATGATAACAAAGTACAGGCAGAACCTTATAAATTTCTTCGTTAAAAACTATCCGGACCTGACTTTTTTAATAGAGGAAGAATCTCAACTATCAAATTCACAATTAATTGCAGGGGAAAAGATCAATCAATGTGTGTATGGAGAGGAGAAACCCTCTTTTTTCAAACTCCTGAAAAGCAATCCATATGAAGTGCTTACTGCATCAGCCGCAGGATTTTCAGGTGTTATCATTCCAAATTTTGTAACCACCCTATATCCCGATGATCTTCAGGGATGGGATAGGAAAAGTTATCCCGAGGGAGCAACGGAGATAAGTCCACAACCACCTGTTGAAAATGGACTGATTTCCCTTTACTCTCCACCTTCTGTAACAGCCTCTGAACTAAATTTAGTTGCAAGATGGCTCAATGAAGGATTTTTCCCTGATCATTGCAGAATAGTAGAGTGGAAAACGTGGAGGAGCAGTAATGATTTGGATATGGAAAATGGAATCTGGTGGAAATATATCAGCAGCAAAAGAGGCAGAGAAATTTTCAGAGAATGGGAATGTAGAGACAGTCTGATGAGCATCCTCTACACGGATGAGAAAGAGTTAAAAATAGAAATTTCTTCCAGAGATTTTCCATCAACCATCATTGAAAACTGCAGGGTACTCTATGCTGGCAAAACCACCTCCACCATATATCTCATTGCTGAAGATTCAGAAAACTGCAGCATAAGTACCACTGGCAGCGTGAAAATCATTCCCAACCAGTGGAATAAAATCGATCTTACACGGATCAGATTTCTCACCGATTCCCTCGTGGAAATTTCCTCTTCAAAAAACAGGGGCAAAATCCTTATCTACGGTTTTCCTCCTGAAAGACTAAAACACCTCTCTTTCCTCCCCAGATTGAATCTTCTCCTGAAGGGAATAGATTACGCTGTGGATATAGATGGGACACTGCACATCTGGGGAGGCAAAAACGGGGTTATTCAGAGAATAGGTGGAGATTATCCCGAGACTGTAACGACTGTAAATTTCTCTTCAGCAGTGTCAACTGCCATCTTAACAGAACTCTACACTCTCAATGAAACACTTTTCAGCGATAAATACAATCCCATCTACAACAGGGATAACTGGCTTGAGGGAAACGCCTTTGAAGACTACTTTTCCCCCTCCCCATACAACTACACATCAGGTTTCTACTGGGTTTACATACCATTCAGAAATACCCATGGAGGCAACGGCTATATCACTCTCCCATCGGCGAACGGACTTTTTAACATATTTCTCAATGGCAACTATCTTGGAACAATCCTGGCCTACGGAGAAGATGTAACGGTACCTTTCAACAGGCGCCAGATTAAAATCGGTAACAATTACATCATCATAATGGCACTGCCTGTGGGCTCCTTTCCCCTTGATGACCCCCTTTACTTGAACACCCTCCCGGCAAAATTCGTCCCTTACCAGGAGTATCTGACACTCTTTAACTTTTACCACAGACCGGGATTCCTTGGACAGGGGCTCGTGAAGGTTGGAGAATATACCATAACACTCAGAGGAAAATGGTATTTCATGAAGGGGTTGATTGGAGAAAAAGAAAAGTTTTACGAAAATTTTGTAAATTCCCTCTGGTCTCTTAAAAACCTTCCGTTACAGGTTTCCTCAGGCAATATTGTGTGGGTAAAAAAATTTATCCACACACCCGACTGGAATGGAAATTTCCTCTGCAGAATAGATTTCGCAGGAGAAAATCTCTTCATAAGAACATACATAAACAACAATCTGATGGGAAATCTTATTCCCTCAATCTTTGCTTCCCATCCTTTGAAGATAAATGGTAAATCGGGTACAATAATTCTGCCTGTGGGGGGTAATCAGGATCTGACTATCGCTGCCGCCATTACACCAGCGGGAAAAAATGAAGGCACTCTGAGGGGAATTAGAGTAACATTCAGCAAGAAAGAGGAAGAAAAATGGATTTCTCAAGGGTACTGAAAAAAATAATAAAAAGCGAAGAGGAGGAACCTGTCAGACTCTCTTTCGCCTTTGCAATAACTCAGGCGATTGATCTTGCAGAGGATCAACCATTGAGCCACGGTATCAAACTAACTTTCGTTTCCATGAGTATTGGGGAACACATATTAGAGGATGAAACTGACCTGCTTGCCCTCTTTTATGCCTCAATTTTCCATGATTTTGGCATTCTTTTCATAAGGAACTTCCTCAGCAGAAAATTGAAAAGGTACTCATCTCTCTGGAGTTACCACAAAAAATGTGGGTTTTCATGTTTCAGAGAAGCAGTTGAAAAAACAATAAATGAGGACCTCTTAAAAGAGTGGAAGAACGAACTGAAAAAAAGTGTTGAGGAAACTCTCCACGCTTTTAAAACTTATGGAGTTCCCGAAGAAGTTCTTCAAAAACTTAAAGAATTCCTCCACAGCAGATACGTGGCGAACAAAATTTCATCTCCCGTAAATCAGATTGTTTGCCTGTCTGAAAAGAGTATTCACCTCTTAAATGATGACAGACACAATGTGGAAAAGGTGAAAAATTGGTTGAAGGAGCAGTTTGAGAAGTATGATTATGAAATAGTTTCTGAACTTCTCAAGAAATTTGAAGATAATGACTTCATTGACTTCCTCATTGATGGAGAAGTTGAGGAGGAGATTGTTCGAATAAAACCGGAGGAGGAGGGGGATAAATCTCTCGACTCAGGCACAATAGGGGAACTCTTCAGCTACATGGAAGAGGTGTGGAGCAACTATGAAAAACCCCATTCAAAGAATGTTGCAGAACTCCTCAAACATTTTGGAGAAAATCTCTACCTCTCTCCTGCCGATATTGAGAAATTGACCCTCTCTGCCGCCATTCATGACATAGGAAAACTCCACATACCTCCTGAAGTACTCAGTCTGAAAAGGAAACTCAACAGATCTGAATGGCGGGTTGTCCGCAGACATCCCTATTATTCTGAAATGATAGCAAAAAAAATCTATGGAATGGATGATGTGGCAGAGATAGTGGGCAAACATCACGAATACCTCGATTGCACAGGGTACTGGAGGGGACTGTGCAGTAAGGACCTGGACTTCTTCACAAGGACACTCACAATAGTAGATATTTATGAGGCTCTCACATCTCCGAGACCATACAGAAAAGAACTATCATCCAGAAAGGCCCTCTCACTGATGGAGAAAAAATTCAGAGATAAAATTGACATGGAGATTTTTGATCACTTCAAGAGGATCATCTGAGATGGAAATCACAGCGGGGGAAGAAGAAAAAAACCTGAGGATTGACAGATACTTGAGGAAGATCATTCGCACAATTCCTCTTTCAGAAATCTACCAGTTAATCAAAAGCGGAGACATTCTGGTAAACAGCAGACGGGTTAAACCAGATTACAGACTCACTCCGGGGGATAAAATTTACATTCCCTTTGAGCCTGACGAAAGAGAAGAAGTTTCAATTCCGGAAAACCTGATAAATTCCCTTGAAATTATTTTTGAAGATGATTCCCTGATCTGCGTTAACAAACCTTCAGGCATACCCATTCACAGTGGAAGTGGCTGGAATTTTGGAGTCAAAGATATTCTCCAGAAAAAAATCGATTCCACTATCTATCCCATCCACAGACTTGACAGAGATACATCTGGTGTG
>JALSQH010000165.1 GCA_026985515.1 bacterium | reverse complement strand
ATACAGGAGGATAGAAAAAAATTGAATCTGGATCTTCCCGCTCTAACATATGATATCTTCAACCAGGAACTTATATACGCACTGGGAAAAGTGGACAGGAAAAACTATGCCTTTGATTTCGTTACAAACATCAACACAGAGGGAAACGAATTTCTTCATCATTTCGGAAGAAGGAGGTCTTTCCACTCCCATCCAGATGAAACTCTCTACCTGAATTATTTAAATGGTGAAACCTCCATATCCCACCGATGGGAAAAAAGTTTTTCCCCCAGAAATGTGATAATTTTTAATTACGACCCCCTGACATACAGCCTTTTCAGGGCTGAGTATATGGTCATACCAGAAAAAGATTCAAAAGAAGATTTCCCGGACAGGCCCTTTATAATCTTTCCATGGTATCTTCCAGTTCAGAGAAGCAATCTCAGACATATAAAAGCAGAGGAGCTACCACGCTCATCCAATGGTGAAATCTACTATCCGGGAAAGAGGTTAACAATAAACAACAAGAAGGTTACAGAGCCTCTCCTTCTGACAAAAATGGATCTGAGGTAAAGATGAAAACAGAAATTAAGATTTATAAAGTCATTGAAAAAGCAAGGAAAATTGACACCACTCTTGGTGAAATATATGGATTATCTTCTTGCAAATGTTACTGTTAGATTTGTGGAGGATGAAAAAATTCCCACTGCTGCAATCAAACTGAGCGGAGAAGCGGAAATTCTGATAGGGAAAAAATTCTGGGAAAAACATATTCTCAGCTATAGAGATGCCATTGCCGTGTTAACCCATGAACTGCTCCACCAGATCTCCTTTTCGGAAAATTCACTTTCAAGAAGATCCCACCTTGACAATTTTGCACAGGATATGTGGATAAACAGTTACATTTCAAGGCATTTTTCCCTTTCAGATTTCTTCGAGAGATTCTACAGAGTCAAAATTCCATACTTTCTCCTCAGATCCCCCTACGGGATAAGACCAGAAAGGAAGAAAAAACTTGCCGAGAAAACACTTCCTGGAAAACCACATCTTCAGATGCAACTTTTAAGCCTCTGGGAAAACACCTATGGAGATAAACAACCCGGAGCCACAACAATAAAGACACACCTGATAAGGATCTTTGGAAGAGAGTTGAACTTCGCCTACATTGATCTGCCCATCGTATCCAGTCTCCCTGCTTCAAGGAAAATAAAAGAAGAACTTTCAGAAGCAATTAAAATAAAATTAGATGCAAGAGAAGAAAGATACTCAAACGATGTAAGATCCTTTTCCCTCGCCGATGAACTGACAGAGAGCAGAGTATCAGGAATAGTCAGGGCAAAGGGGATATCAGAACTGATATCGGAGATAATGAAACTTTTCAGAGATGAGGGCACCATTAAATACAGAATTCCTTCAAAGATAAAACTCCACGGGGTAATTCCAAGGCCGGGGAGAAGGGATCTGATATCCATCGCAAGGGGTGGCTATCCCCTTTTCTATGAAAATGAAGAGGTACTTCCTTCAATCGAATTCAAAGATACAGGGATCTACATAGATCTCTCAGGTAGTATGGAGGAATTTTATGGAGATATATACTTCCTGATGTTGAAACTCAGTCAGCATATATCACCACCTTACTTCACTTTTTCAACCACCATAGAAGAAATTCCCTCTCTGAAATTAAATCACTTAAACTCAGAACGACAGGTGGTACAGATTTTGAAGAAGTGATAAAAGATGCAAGGGAGAGGAAATTGAGAAATGTTATTGCAATCACAGATGGAATATGGCGGGTAAACACCAAACTTGCCCAATGGGCGAAGAAAAACCTTAACACAATGGTGGTTATACCTTACAAAGATGCGGAGGATCTCAACATTGCCCGTCATGAGAAAGGAATAAAAGCCCTCAATGCACGGGTTGTACTCTGGAAGATTTAGATCCCGTCATAAATTACGGTCCCCCAGGGAGGTTTTTCGTGATCCTTTGTCAGCACCCACAGTACAGGATATGGAGGTTCCATCTTTGGAAAAATGGAGTAGCCATCGGTAAATCCAATAAACAGATCGGGCCTGAGGTCCTTCTCTTCGATATATCTGAAAACATCCTCATGACTTGTACCTCCCCTTCCCCTCACCTTGATAGAGTTTCCCTCCATGTATTGCTTGAGAGAAGTGGGTCTTATAACTTCCTGAATAACATAGTCATGAAAAATGAGAAAAATATCTTCCACAAAATAGCGTATAAAATCTATTTCACCAAGAATCCTGCCAATCTCTCTTGCACTCATCGAGCCAGATGTATCAACTGCTATAACAATCCGTCCAGTTAAATCCTCGCTTCTCAGAGAAGGTGCATAGAGATCAAAAGGCAGATACTTCCTGGAAGGGGGAAGGGGTGAGTAATCATCCTTGGAAAAAATTCTATCAAGGTAGAGATAGAGAATCCTCTTCCAGTCCTCCTCCTTTCCCACT
>JALSQH010000164.1 GCA_026985515.1 bacterium | reverse complement strand
AACATTGTAATAATACCCCACTGTACCCTGAGAAACTGGATTAACCCAGATGATGGAATGGATCTCTGTACCAATGGACACAGTGGTTGGATAGGTTTTGAAGTGCCACTGAAGTCCAGAAATCAGGAAAAGGGATAGTAGTTGCAGGATGCTCATCTTCTGAGTCTCTTTTTTCTCTCCTGGAAAAATCTCATCAGAGGTGGTAAAAAATCTGTTCCCATAAAAATATCAACCACATCAACTTTACTTTTCAGAGTCACATCTTTAACACTTTTAATTCTTCTCTTCACCCAATCATGATAAAGCTGATAGTTGTATCCCGTTAGATCAACCATAATTTCCTCTCCAGACTCCAGATCATAAAATCTGTATTTACCTTCAGGAAGGTTCTCCTCCACGCTATCTCTCAAAAAAATTCCAATCAGATCATGTTTCTTTCGAACAATTGAAAGGGGTTCACGAAGTTTTTCTGGTTCTCTCACAGTAAAATCACTGATGAGAAATGCAATTCCTCTCTTCGGATATATCTGGAGAAAATACTCCAGAGCCTTCTCAATGTTCGTACCTGCACTGGATGGTTCAAAGGAGAGAATATCTGTGATAATTCTCATAACCTGTTTTCTCCCCTTCCTGGGAGGCACATACTTTTCAATTTTATCCGAAAATAGCAATGCACCCACTTTATCCTGATTGAGAGCCGCTGAAAATGCAAGAACAGCTGCAATCTCTGCAGCAAACTCCCTCTTGGCATTGGTAGATCCAGATAAAAGCGAACCACTTACATCAACCAGCACATGAACAGTCAGCTCCCTCTCCTCCACAAATACCTTTGTATGAGGTACACCTTTACGGGCAGTCACATTCCAGTCAATAAATCTCACCTCATCACCAATCTGGTATTCCCTCACCTCGGAAAATTCGATTCCCTTTCCCTTAAATACACTGTGATAACTTCCTGCAAGATGCTCTTCCACAAGGCGGGTAGCATGAAACTCTATTCTTCTCAACTTCTTCTTTAATTCTTCTCTCAGCATGATTATGGCACTTCCACGACATCAAGGATCCTTCTTATCACATCCTCAGTGGTTACTCCCATAGCCTCAGCTTCGTAACTCAAAATAATTCTGTGTCTCAATACATCATAGGCAACTGCCTTTATGTCTTCAGGGATAACATACCCTCTCCTCCTCAGAAAAGCATGTGCTCTGGCGGCTCTTGTCAATCCAATGGTACCTCTTGGAGATGCACCAAAATCAATCTGATCCTCAAGTTCTTCGAGACCATACGCTGAAGGTTCTCTCGTTGCAAATATCAGGTCAACTATGTATTCACGAAGCTTCTCATCAATATAGATGGTATCAACGAGATCCTGAATCTCAAGGATATCAGCTGGTGATAGAATCTTGTTTACCTTTGGTGGCTCTTTTCCGCTCATTCTGTTCAAAATTTCAAGCTCCTCTTCCTTTGAGGGGTAATCAATATTCAATTTCATGAGGAACCTGTCCACCTGTGCCTCGGGAAGTGGATAAGTTCCCTCCTGTTCAATGGGGTTCTGCGTAGCCATTACCAGAAACGGTTCTTCAAGTTTGTAGGTTTCTTTACCTATTGAAACTTCTTTTTCCTCCATAGCCTGGAGAAGAGCAGATTGTACCTTTGCAGGAGCCCTGTTGATCTCATCTGCAAGAATTAAATTTGCGAAAATGGGCCCTTTCTGAACTTTAAAAGTTCCCGTGGACTGATCATAAATGAGAGTTCCTATTATATCTGCGGGAAGAAGGTCAGGAGTAAACTGAATCCTCTGAAATTTTATATCAAGGATATCAGCCAGGGTTTTAACAGTTAAAGTTTTTGCCAGTCCAGGCACTCCTTCAACCAGAATGTGGCCCCTTGAAAAAAGACCTATCAGAACTCTCTCAACCATGTACTTCTGTCCAACAATGACTTTGCCAATTTCTTTTAAAATATCTTCCAGCACATATCCTTTTTCCTGAACCTTCTCATTGATCTCCTGAATTTCTCCCTTCATTTTCCATCTCTCCTATTATCTTTTTCAGTTTCTCCAGCGTCTTCTTCTCAATCTGCCTCACTCTTTCTCGTGAGACACCAAAATTATCTGCAAGTTCCTGAAGAGTCAGGGGATTATCAGTTAACAACCTTTTTTCAAGGATAATTTTTTCTCTTTCATTAAGACGATTTCTGGCAATTTCAAGGGCTCTTTGCAATTTTTCCTTTTCCTCTGTCTCAATCACCTTTTCTTCCTGCTCCCCCCTGTCAGCCACAAAAAGATCTTCATATTTTGTTCTCCCTTCCTCATCCACATCTGCATCAAGGGAAAGATCAGGTGTGAATAATCTGTTTTCCATCTCCTCCACATCTCTGGCAGAAACACCGAGCTCCTTCGCCACATCTTCCGACGAAACCTGTTCTCCAGCCTGTAACATAAGTGCGTTTTTCGTTGGTCCAAGTTTGTAAATC
>JALSQH010000163.1 GCA_026985515.1 bacterium | reverse complement strand
CTGATTGCGCACAACTCAGTTATACCCGCATTGCGTATATTTTCCCAATATAGAAGTGTATACGCAGTATTGCGGATATGCCTTACTTTCGAAACAGTATTCATTCCTTTTGCTCCTCCATAATTCCATCAAACGGACTTTTAATTTTAGCAATGTTCGCCTTACTCACATGGGTATAAATTTCCGTTGTTTTGCTGCTCTTATGCCCCAGGATCTCCTGAATATACCTCAGATCCACTCCACTTTCTAATAGATGAGTGGCAAAGCTGTGTCTCAAGGAATGGACACTTACAGGCTTTTTAATTCCCGCTTTTTCACATGCCTGTTTGAAAATTGCCTGAACTGTTCTGGTGGATATATGGTTTCCCTTTTGAGATCCTTCAAATAACCACTTTGAAGGTCTGTATTTTTTAAGGTAATCTTTCAAGATTTGCAGAGCATGTTCTGAAAGCAGGGTGTACCTATCTTTCCTTCCCTTACTTTCTTTAATATGAATGAGTTTACTTTCAGTATCTATGTCCTCTATTGTTAGTTTAACAACTTCTCCCACTCTCAATCCAGAGGAATAAACGAGTGATATAATTGCCTTGTGTTTTATGTTGTTTATGGCAGAAATAATTTTTAAAACTTCTTCTCTACTCAAAACGACAGGCAACTTTTTATCTTTTTTGGGTCGCCTGATATCATAAATAAACTTTTTCTTTAGAATTTCTCCATAATAGAATTTTAAAGCGTTTATTACAATATTAATTGTTGAGGTTGACCTTTCCTTTTGTTCTACTAAGTAATACAGGTACTTTTTTATATCCTGATTATTCACATTTTCAGGTTCCTTACCAATCCAGTTGAGGAAGTTTCTATTTATACTAACATAGGATCTGACTGTTCTCTTTGAGTATTTTCTAATTGTAAGCTCTTTTTCCAAAGGAAAAAGATATAGCTCTGGATCAATAGAAAGGTTTTCTGGAAAAAGGATTTTAAGTTTTGATATTAAGTCTTCTCTGAATGGTAACTCCCAGTATTTTTTCTCTGGATTCCACCTCCTGCCATTAATTGTTTTAATCTTATCTATTAAGCCTGGATCATAGGGTATAAAAACGACAACTTTGTTTTTATCTCCTTTGATAACTCTTATTCTCTGTGTGTCTTCTCTGATGAATAATAAAAATTCATTTCCCTCTTTCTCATATTTTAATCTTTCACTACCAAACATTTAACTTTCCCCCTTCCCCCATTATACCCCAACTCTCCCCCTGACTCAACCCCGTGCCTTGCACTACACCTTAAACATCAGCTTTACTGCCAGGATGAGCAGAATTACTGCGAGGACTTTTTTGACTGTCTGGGGATGGAATCTTTCATGCATGAGATTTGTTCCGATTGAGGCACCTATCAGGCCGCCCAGTGAGACAATCAGCATCAACTTCCAGTTTACACTCCCCATTGCCCAGTAGGTGAGGAAGCCTGAGAAAGAGGAGAAGGGGACAGCAAAGGCAGTTACAGTTGTTATTTTCTTGGGATTGAAACCGAGCATAAGCATAAGTGGAGAGATTATTCCTCCCCCGCCTATGCCGAGGAGTCCGGAGAGGAGACCTGCAAGTGCTCCAACTCCGCCCAATGCAAGATATGGCACATCCTCTCTGTACCTATCCTTACCCTTTTTGCTGATAAAAAAGATAAAACTTGAGAAGATGAGAAAAATAATGAAGAGAATCAGGATCACTTTAGCAGGTATGAATTTTGAAATGTATGCACCAATAACTGCAAAGAAGAATGAGGAAACGATTATGGGTATTCCCAGCCTGACATCCAGCCTTTTATTTTTGATATTGCTATATGTAGCTCCTGAAAGACTGATTGTGTTGTAAAAAAGTCCCACAGGTTTTGCAATGTTCACAGGGATTCCCATTGAAACCATTATGGGTATTAGAACAATGGCGGCACCCACACCACCGAGGGAAAAGATAAATGCGGCAAATAGTGAGATAAGGAATAGCAACAGCATGAGATTGCTATTCTAAGCGTGGAATTATAATTTTCAAGGGGAATTTTTGCTTTTTGAAATTTTATTCAATTACAAGAAGTTCCGTAACCTTTTTATCCACAGGTTTCTCAAGGATTTCTTTGTAACTCCCTATCTGAATAATTCTTCCATCAACTAACACCGCGATTCTGTCAGCCATCAGTTTCAGATCTGTGGGATCATGGGTTACATAGATAAATGTTGTGTTTCTCTCCCTTTTTATTTTTAAAATCTCCTCCCTCAGTTTCCTTTTGGCAGGGAGGTCAAGGTTGGCAAATGGTTCGTCAAGGAGAATGATATCTGGCTCAGTTATAAAGGTCCTTGCAATTGCAAGTCTCTGTTTCTGTCCCCCCGATAACTGGTAGGGCTTTTTCTTTCTGTGATCCTTTAGAGCAAAGAAATCGAGTGTTTTTTCAATCTTTTCCTTGTTCTTGCATACAAATCTGAGATGATTTTCCACGCTCATATGTTCCCATAATCCCAGATTCTGAAAGATGAACCCCACCTTTCTCTGATATGGAGGTGTTATAATCCTGCCATCTTTTGAAGCCGTCTTGCCTTCTATCAGGACCTCTCCTCTGTCTGGAGTTTCCAGCCCCGCTATTATTCGCAAAATGGTTGTTTTACCCGCACCGGATATACCTATTATTGCCAGAATCTCACCATTTTCCACTTTTAGATTAATACCTCTCAGGACATCCTCTCCCTGAAAATTCTTCCATACTTCTACCAGCTCAACAGGGATCATTTGTTTCTCCTTTTCACTCCATACAGCATAAAAAGAGTGGAGAAAAGAAGTGTTCCTGTCAGATTGAGAAGGGAGAGCACCGAGAGAACTTCGGGAGAGTTGTTAACTGTAAGTGTATAAAGTCTGACCACTAAAGTCTCTCCACCGGGTGGATAGAGCATTGTGCTGGCAGATAGTTCATTCATTGAAAAAACAAAAATCAAAATTACACCGGCATAAAACCAGTTTCTCACCTGCGGGAATATGATTTTTACTCCTCTTCTTATTTCTCCCGCTCCAGCTATGATGGCTGCTTCCTCTGATGCTCTGTCTAAATTCTCAAAGGCTGATTCAAGAATCTTGATCCCGGGAAAGGAAAAACGGGCAAGCCATCCTGCGATGAGGGTTAAGGCTGTACCATAGAGGAATGGAAGGAATTTTCCCCATGAGTAGAGGATACCGGTTGCTATGACAGGTGGAGAAATAAAAAATGTCAAAAGAGTTACTGCTCCAAAAATTGATTTTGAAAATCTTTTGCAGAGGTAAATTGCCAGAAAACCCCATATCATTCCTGAAAATGCGGCAATTAGAGAGAAGAAGAGGCTTCTGAGAAGGCTCTCTGTACCTGTTACTATAGTTCTGAATATATTTTCACTCCTCACACTTCCCATGATCATACCTGAGAGAGGCATTATTACCAGAATGATGATTAATGTTGTCGTTAAAAAGAACCCTGTATATTTGAGAATCCTGCTTTTATATACAACCTCTCCTCCTGCTCCTCCTCTCCATGTGAATGAAATAGATTTTGAGAAGAGAAAATACTCAAAGATAAAAAGCAGCAATCCCATAACTCCCATGGGTACAGCATAAATGGTGGCACCCTTCAGGTCGTAAAAGGCAGAAAATTTCACCAGGATTTCGTAAGGGATAACATCCACACCAAGGTATGTAGCGACTCCCACCTCTGAAAAGGAGAAGAGGAAAACTATCAGGGAGCCTGCAATAAGAAATGGAAGAACTCTGCGGAGGTAGATCCCGGTGAATATTTTGGAAGGTTTTGAAAGTATGAGCGCGCTTTCCTCTTCTTCCCTCGAGATGGAATTCAATCCTGCTATGGTGAGGAGAAGAATCACCGGATAGTAGCTTTCAGCAAGGATAAAAACCACTCCCCACTTTGTGAAGAGCAACTTTGTTAATGAAGGTGGAAGTATCAGTGACCATGATAGAGCAAACTGATATGGGACAACGAGAAGGGGTATCATAAGGAGAATGGTGAAGATTTTTCTCCCTGGTAAATCAACCTTTGAGATCAGAAAGCCTGTAAGTGAACCCAGTATTAGGGAGATTATAGTGGAGAAAGTGGATATGAAAAGGCTATTGAGAAACGCATTTAGGAAACTTTTCTCTCTCACTATTTCTATCAGAGATGATGAGGAAAAAGAGAGGAAGAGAGGGATAAGTGGGAGGAGGAAGATTAAAATGAAAAAAAGCCATATCAGGATCCTCAGGATTATCAATGTGAAACCCATTTTTTGAGATATGGTAAGATCTCAAGCATCTTTTTCCCAACTGCAGGGTAACTGACATCCATAGTTTTTATTTTTGAAATGTCAGGGACACCTTGAGGTAGAGTAAGACCTGAGTGAAGCGGAATCTGGTGACATGTTTCGTAGGCTAACATCTTTTCTGCCTCTTCTGAAAGGAGAAAGTCTATCAATTTTCTGGCAGTTTCTGGATGGGGGCAGTTCTTAATCATGGCAACTGCATTTGGCATTAAGAGGGTTCCCATTCCTTTTTGATCAGGGATGATCATTTTTACACTGTATCCTTCTCTTATCATTGAAAAGGCATCGTCGCTGTCTACAAATCCCCATCTTACTTTTCCCATCGCCACCCATTTTGCAACTTCGCCATTTGAAGAGGCCATTTTAAGACCATTTTTCTTCATCTCTTCTAAAAACTCCTTTGCCCTTGTGTCACCCCAGAGTACGAAAAGTGAAGCAATATGGAAGGAAGTTGTGCCGAATAGAGGATTTGCAATGGAAAATTGCCCATACCATTTTCTATCAATTAATTCAGTGACACTTTCAGGGTAATTGTTTTTAACAAGGGAGGTGTTGACAAGAATAACTCTTATCCTCCCCGAAAAACCTGTCCAGTACCACTGTGGGTCATGAAATTTCTCAGGGATACCCTCAGCTGATGGAGAGTGGTATGGCTGGAGAATCCCCTTTTGCTTCAAAATCTCCACTCTCAGCGGGTCATTTGACCAGAATACATCGCACTGGGGTGAGTTTTTCTCTGCAATTAATCTGTTAACAAGGCCTGTGGATTTTGATTCTTCAGTATCAAAAACCATCTTTACCTCAATACCCGTTTTCTTCTCAAAGGCTTTCAGTACTGGCTCAGAGAAGACCTGATCTGTGGATGTATAAACCACAACAACTTTTTTACCTGAATGTTTTTTACAGCCGCCTGTTGTGATAAGAGCAACCAGAATGAGCAAGAAATATTTCTTCATCTCCTCACCTCCTGGGAAATATTATAGATAGATTTCTTTCTCTATGCCAGAAACCTTATGAAAGTGGAGATAGAGTAACCAGGAAAAGTGAAATTCTTACAGGATCAGTACAATGACGGCATAAATGAGTGTTAGCAGGAAAATTGAACCGTAGAACCAGAAAAGGGTGGTGGAAAACATTATCCTCAATTTTGATTGTTCCTCATCTTTGAATCTGTAAGCATTCATATCAAAGAGAAAATCTTCTGTTTTTAATCTGTTGCTTACCACCCAGTTATAGAGTCTCCTGTAAAGTCTCTCCTGCCAGAGGAAATATGCATCAAGATGCCAGAATACTATCAATGGGATAAAAGCTATGAGAACCTGATACCTGGTACCTCTCAAAAGGAGTGTTACTGCGACAAGGGTTACGGCCCATCCTTTTATCATGAAGGAGTTGAAGGCCATTCTTTTTATTATATCCTGAATGATTTCTATTTCCTTTATCATAAATTCTTTAAGTTCCTCTTTCGTGTGTTCCATCCTGTACCTCCTTAGATGGTTGACTTCACATTTGCCGGGTTACGACTTTCAATTCAATAATATTTTATCACAAAATTTCCATGACTGCTTTTAAAAATCCTTGATTCATTCTCCCACAATGGGTAAAATCTAACATAATTTTAAAACGGAGTCTGGAGTATGAAGGCACTTTTTCTGGAGCATGTTCCCTTTGAAAAACCGGGAGCTATCCTGACCTGGATGAAGAAGAGGGGATTTGATTTTGAGGAGTGGAAGATATTTGAGCGCAATGCACTTCCACCAGATTCAAAGGATTTTGATCTTCTGGTGGTTATGGGTGGGCCGATGAACATATATGAATATGAGAAGTATCCATGGCTGAAGGAGGAGAAAAAATTTATTGAGAAATCCATTAAAAAGGAGAAAAAGGTTCTTGGAATCTGCCTTGGTGCCCAGTTGATAGCAGATGTTTTTGGCTCAAAGATATACAGAAACCGTTACAGGGAAATAGGCTGGTTTGATGTAACTCTAACTCCTGAAGGCAGGCATTCTCCCCTTTTAAAGGGTTTCCCACAGAGATTTACTGCATTTCACTGGCATGGTGACACCTTTGAACTGCCCCATGGCTCTATTCATCTTGCAAAAAGTGAGGCGTGTTATAATCAGGCCTTTACATGCAGAAATCAGGTGGTGGCTCTCCAGTTCCATCTGGAAACTACACCTGAACTGATGGAGAATCTCATCAAGTATTCATCAGAGGATCTTGATCCCCCTGATCTCTATGTGCAGACACCTGAGGAAATGAGAAAATCTGCAAAATTTGAAGAATTGAACAAACTTCTTGATCTATTTTTAACAAATTTCCTGTTTCCTGAAGGAGGAGAGGGAAGATGAAGAGTTACAGAAAGGAACTTTGGTTTAATCTACCCACAAGGGTTGGGTTTGTCAATATTACGAAAGAGGTGGAGGAAGCGGTAAGGGAGAGCGGGATCAAAGAGGGTCTCGTTCTTGTGAATGCCATGCATATCACCGCATCGGTTTTCATCAACGATGATGAACCGGGCCTTCACGAAGATTTTAAGGAGTTTCTTGAAAGGCTTGCCCCTCACGAACCCATCAGCAGGTACAGACACAATCTCACAGGTGAAGATAATGGTGATGCCCACATAAAGAGGCAGATTATGGGGAGAGAAGTCGTTGTTGCCATAACTGATGGTAAACTTGATTTTGGACCATGGGAGCAGATTTTCTATGGTGAATTTGATGGCAGGAGAAGGAAGAGAGTGTTAATAAAGATAATCGGGGAGTGAAGGGGGGAAGTAAACCTTTTTAATTGTGATGTAAATTTTATTCAGAAAAATTAGAAAAAGTTCTTTTCCATTTTTATTCTTTCAGTCAGTTTCAGATTTAATCTAAAATCCTTCTACTGTGTAATTGTGGAGGAAAAAGTTTCTGTGCTTGACACTGTTGATTCGCGGTATGATAATTATAGATGATGAAACAAGGAACTATTTCATTTGGTTAGCATATGGAAGGGTGAGGGAATATGAGAGGTGTTCAAAATGAATTTTAAGGGGAAAACAGAGGTTTTTCTTCTGTGGTTGTTGCTGTTGATTTTGCTTTCATGCCATCCTGATTTTGGCGGCGGGCGATGCCACCCTGAAGGCTTGTTAGTTGATGGTGTAAAGGATATAATTGTTTCTCCAGAAAGAGAGGGATTGTCACTTACAACTCTTTATGTGAAAGATATTTATAGGGGTTCAGATGTTGTAACAGAAAGAGCTGAATTAAGGTTTTATAGCGTAGATTCTTCACAGATGCATGTTGAAAAAAGTTACTCGCTGTATCCCTCCACATTTACAGATGTATATGATTCTTTTTCTGGCCTGTGTATTTATCCTGTTGAGGGTACAGCCAATGCCTTTCTTTTTATGGCCAGATTTTTTTCTGAAAGTATTACGAACGGTGAAACTTTTTATTTCTTAAATGAGAATGGCAAGTTTATAAAAGTTAAAGGCGGTATTTTCAACTCTGTTTTCAGATTTGATGAAGGATACTATTTTTCCATAGTATCCCTTTTTTACTGGGCTCCACTTAACAGATATGGTTGGATTAAGTATGGAAGAGACAGTTATAGTATTGAGGTTTCAAATGGTAGATTACCCGGGTTTTTTGAAGCTTATCCTTATACCTCTGTTTATTATCCCAGAATTTTTTTGAGAGATAAAGATCTTGATTTGTCCAGACTTTTTATATTTGAGGGGGGAGAAATTATTAAGGATTCAAACATGATTTATTTTCAGGGAAGTGATTCATTTAATCCTGATTATCTTTATCGTTACCCCTCTCTGGCCAGGAATATTGATTCCTATCTTTTCGTTGGAAATGTTGAATTTGATAAATATTCAATGAATGTTACTGATGTCAGATACAAACGATTTGAAAACCCGGAAACCTTCACGACAATTATTGGTATGGATTATTTTAAAGGTACGGGCCTGGTTGTTTATACGAGAGAGTTTACTAAAGATATTCTTTCCGAAGCACCGGTAAGAGATAAAGTTATGGTTCTGGATCCTGAAAATTTGAAGACCCTGTTCTCAAAAGAAATTTCTTACAATACATACTCATCGGAATCTTATTTTCACATTCCTTTGCTTATTCACCCCGAGTCGGAACCATTTCATTCTGTCGCTTTTGATAGGAAAAATAGAAGGGTGATCTCTGTACTGGGAAAGAGAATCGCAATTTTAGATCTTGCCTCTTTGAAGACAGAGATACTTGAATTGCCATCACCGTGGGTTTGTGACGGAGGCGATACCGGGGTATGGGTAGATGGTAATGGACACATCTGGATAGTAGCACGTGATGTGAATTCAGATAAGGCAAAGGAGAAAGTGGAAATAAAACCGTGCGTATTCTTATTGGTAATAAGATTCAGATATGGTGTACTCAGGATAGAAGAAAATAATGGCAATTATTCAGTTAAGGTAGTAGGGGAGCTGAAGTAGGGTTGTAACGATAGTGAAAAAATTAGAAAAAAAGAGGCAGGGGAACCTGCCTCTTTTCTTATTCAAAGAATCCTGATTCAAGAAGTTCTATCTCAATCGCTTTGCTGTGACCGTTTGAAATGGAAGTTTTGCTGAACTCTTCTTTCATCGTATCGGGGTGAAGTGTGTAGAATGAGTATTCCTCAGTGTAGGTTGTCTCGTAGGGATATTCTTTTTCTGATGGGTAACTGTGAATAAGTATTCCAATGGTTCCATTGTATGCTGCAAAATATGCCCTTACCTTTTCATTAACATCAGGCTCAATGGCTGTGATATCAAAGAGGGATTTGTTATTTTCGTCATCATAAAATGCAATACCTCTGGAATCGTAGGTTATAAACCATCCTGCAGGCATGCCGTCTGAACTTCCATAGGGGAAATAATCCAGATCAAAGATTCCCAATCCCGTTTTTGACTGCTCTCCGCTTTTGATATCATAGAGAAACGGAGTACCAAACCATGAATCCCCTTCCACATAGATGTAGTTGTTGATAAATCCTATGCTTCTGCTGGAATTATCTATGAATTCAAAAATAGAATTCGTACAGATTCCATTCTCAGATGAATCCAGGGGAGTTGAACAGAGATAAGTTTTATAAAATCTTCCGCTGTTTACGAAATCACATTCTCCTGCATCAAACTGACCATTATTGTCGTCATCGGTACATTCAATATCACCTGTGTCGTCAAAAATTCCGTTATGGTTTTCATCAAAATAGCATTCAACGCCTGTAATTGAGGTTGTATTATCTGAGTAAATAGTATAGTCGCCTTCGCAGTATTCATTTTCTCCTTCATAATTCACATTTCCACGTTCCACAACATGTGCATAAGGTACGAAGTTGAAGTGGGATGGATAAGGTTTTGGGTCACCATCATACTCAACATTGAATCTTCCTTTTACAGCATAATAAAGGTTCCCCTGATAAATGCCACCGGTTATTACTTTAAAATTACCTGGATCAAGCTCTCCCACATCTGATAACTGTGAAGAGTTAAGTGTCAGAATATCTGAAATTTCACCATTGTTGATTCTCTGGAGTGTGAAATGCCTCACCGTTTTACCATCTTCTATCCTGTCAAGGCTGCTCATAACTATCATCCCCTCTGATGAGGTGAACTGAAGTCTTGGATTGTAAATGGCGGTGTCCTCAGCTGTCCATGAGTGGAGACTCACTTTCGCTTCAACCACATAGTAATCATCTGTACCACTCACCACATGCCTCATGGCATATAAATAGTAACACTCAAATTTATTCTCACTTGTACACTCACTGGGTGTGGATACATGACTTCCCACATAGTACCAGTAATTTGAGAAAATAAAGGAAATGTTTGTGGTATCTGTGATCTCCAGTAAATCTTTGAATGTCACCCTGTACTCGTAGGAGCTTCCATTTTTTTTGACTGTATCTGATGTTACATCGGGGAGATCACTTTTGTTCACATAAATGATTTTT
>JALSQH010000162.1 GCA_026985515.1 bacterium | reverse complement strand
CCCTACAGGTGGAGACCCACTATACCTTCCCGTTAACTTCACTCCAAGATTTGCCCAGGCAGAATGGGCAATCCCATTGTAATCATCACTGAGTGACATATCGCTTCCAAGCCACAAACCATCATAGGGGTTGGGGAAACCTGCATGGAGGGCAGTGGTCCCAAAAATCAAAATCAAGAAAACAAAAAGTGCAAAAAACCCCTTCACCCTTTCTCTAAATACAAGCATCTCATCCTCCTTGTAAGTAAACATTCTCCATTCTTCTTTGACTTTAATAGAAAAATAAAACAATGTCAAGTCAGGGGAAGGAAAAATTATTCTACCAGCCTGAATTTAACGGGAATTCTTATTTTTACTGAAACAGGAACCCCATTGACTTCCGCCGGATAAAAAGTGGTCTTCTTTATGGCTGCAACTGCAGCAGAAATAAACTGCGGATAATCACCTTTAACAATACTCACAGAAACAACTCTTCCAGTGCTGGAAACCACCACATCAAGGACAACCACACCTTCAATTCCCAGTTTTCTCAAATCCCGTGGATAAACAGGTTTAACAACATGCTTGAAACGGGGTAAACTTGTGACAAGTGAGAGGGGAGTTAAAGGTTGATTGTAAGATTTTACTTTCTCTGGGGGGGTTACCTTCTTTTCAGGTTCCTTAAAAAGGGTATTACCCACCCTGAAACCATTTTCCCCACCTTTACCCACAACTGATTTTGGGGAGAGTCCAAAAACAGGCTTGACTTTTTCTGCCTTTCCCTGCCTGTTACCGGAGTAGGAGGAAGGAGGCAGTGCAGATTTTTTCTTAATCTTCCTCAGATCTATAACCCTCTTTTCTTTCCTGACCCTGCTCTTCCTCTTTTGCTTCTTCTCCACCGCAGGTTTACTGAGTTTCCTGACAGATTGATTTCTTTTCTTCTGATTAATAAGTGTCTTTTCCTGAAAAATTTTCCCCTTTTCCTCAATAACCCTCATATAAACAAGTTTCTCCTTTCCCTTAACCTTTACAGGTAATTCTATCAGTATCAGAAAAAAAAGAAGATGAATGAAAAGTGAGGAGACAAGTGCTATAATCGAAAATTTTTTATCTGACCGGCTCAACATTGATGGCAAATTTCGTTACCCCTTCCTCTCTGACAATGTCCAGGACATGGATAAAATAACCATGTTTTACATCCTTATCTGCTGCAATTATAACCTCTGGTATCTTCTGCTCTTTCAGAATCTCTCTTATTTTCTTCCTTAATTCCTCCTCAGTAACGGGTTTTCCATTCAGGTAGATATTGTCATTTTTATCAATAACTATTCCTAATGGAGAAGTTTTCGTTGTCTCCGCTGTCTTTGCCCTGGGAAGTGAAACATTGATTGAAGGTCGCAAAATGAGGGTTGCCGTGGTCATAAAGATGATTAAAAGAACGAGAGTTATGTCAACAAGAGGAGTGACATTTATTTCACTGATAATCCCACCATTTTTTTCCTCATTTTTCATTCCATATAACCCCTTACCATTTTTGAAACCTGCTCAAAAATCCTTTCAATCTTCCGCAGCCTCCTGTTAAAAATATTATACGCTATTACACATGGAATAGCCACAAGCAAACCGACTGCAGTGGATACAAGAGCCTCAGATATGCCAGCCATTACCACCTGGGGCCCGGCGTGTTCAGTAACAGCAAGATCAGCAAAAGCTTTTATAATACCAAGCACTGTACCAAGCAAACCAATAAATGGTGCATTGTTCCCGAGAGTCCCCAGCAGAGTTAACCCTCTTTCCAGACTCTCTTTCTGGGGGAGAAAAGCTCCCTCTGCAATTTGAATGATTTTTTCCACTCCCCTGTTATAATTGAGAAATCCAAGATAAAAACTTGAAAAAACAGGATCTTCCTTACCTTTCAACCACTCTATTATTCTGTCAACATCTCTACCAGCAAGAACTTTTTCAAATTCTTTTATTGCTTCCATGTTAAGATTTTTTTCTATTGCTCTGAAATACAACCATCTCTCAATCATTACCCATACAGCTATGACACTGAGAATAATAAGAAGATAAAGAACCCATGTTCCACCAACAAGAGCCAGTTTGAGCAATAAATCCACAATACCCATAATCCCTCCTTATAAAAATTACTTCACCAGGAACCCACCATCCACAGGCAGGAGAGCACCATTGATGTAGGAAGCCCTTTGCGAGACAAGAAACGTCACCGCTTCAGCTATTTCCTCCGGTTCAGCTAACCTCGCGAGAGGAATCATGGACTCCCAGTCACTGTAAATTTTTTCCTCACTTGTCCCCTCCTTTTCAGCGAGAGCTTTTGCAAGATTTACCACTCTTTCAGTTTTTGTATATCCTGGAAGAACCATATTGAAGCGTAATCCATAACCACCATACTCAACCACCAGATTCTTCATCAGTCCCACAAGACTCATTCTCAATGAATTTGAAAGTACAAGCGAGTTTAGAGGCTTCTCGACAGAAATAGAAGTCATGAAAACCACACTTCCACTTTTTCTCCTTCTCATC
>JALSQH010000161.1 GCA_026985515.1 bacterium | reverse complement strand
GCATTTATGCCTTCAGAGAAAATTATATCCATTCCAACTCTGACCTCTCCTTCAACTGCATTTGGAATAGATTTATACTGGGCTGTTTCAGTATCAAAAATTATAAAATATTTACTGTGGCCAAATCTTTTGTCAATTTTTGCACTGAGATCAGGACCCTGAGCTGCTATTAAGACTTTCATACCACACCTTCCTTTCTCTTAATTTTATAAAAAACCTCTCCATTAACTTCTTTTTCAATCATAATATTCTTGTACTTCAATCCCTCCAGTGCCATTTTAATACTTTCCTTCTCCACCCCCAGAACAGCAGAGAGCTCATCAAGAGTACAGGGTCTTATTTCCAGCATATTTATGAGATTATCAAGAAGAGTGAGGTTTCCACCTTTCTCAGATTTTGCTTCAAAAGGAGGTATTATTTCCGCCTTTTCTCCAATAATCAACTGTAACTTTTCCAGTTCTTTTACATCAACTGGTTCTGCTCGACCACTGCCGGGAGGTCTGACCACTGTATTTAGCTGGACTTTATCGGGATTGATTAATTTTACTGCCTCAGCGATTTTTCTGTATTCACTTTCTTTATCATTCACATTTTTTACAATCAGGACCTCAAGCCAGTATTTACCATTAAAAATTTTTCTGAATTTTGCCTCGCCTTCAATAACTTTATCAGGGGTGATGGATAGATGGGGATGATTTACTTTTATAAATATTTCAGGTGAAACAGCATCAAGAGATGGGATTACAATATCAGCAACTTTCAACTCCTGTCTTATCTCATCAAGCCAGAGAAGTGAGCCATTGGTAAGAACAGCTACAGGAATATCTGTACGCTCTTTGATCTTTGAAATCATGTAACCAAGTCCTGAATGAAGGGTAGGCTCTCCAGAACCGGAAAAAGTTATAACATCAATTCTGAATCTTGTCTCCTCAAGAAACCTGAAAAGTTCATCAAGTATCAGATCAGCAGGTACATATTCTTTTCTTTCAATGGTTTTCTGAATGGTTCTGCCAACCTCACAGTAGACACAATCATAACTGCATATTTTTGAGGGAAGTGGATCAATTCCCAGAGAATACCCCAGTCTGCGGGATGGAACTGGACCGAAAATATACCTGTACATCTCATTTTCAGTGTATTCATTCAGGGAAAAAATTCAAGAATGAGTAAAAACTTACTTCAATTTCTTCCCTTCCACTCCTCCATTGAAGAGGAAACACCTAAAAGTTCGTTCAACCTGTCAAGCATCGAGACTGGAAGAATCGACTTCAGGAATGGAATCAGTTTTACCATATATGGGACCATCAAACACGGTTTATCTTCTTTCACAGCCTCAACAATTAATCTTCCCATTGTTTCAGGTCTGATAAATCTGGTGAATTTAGGAGGTTTTGCCCCTTCAAACATACCTGTGGAAACATAACTGGGACAAACAGCTGTAACTTTTATCTTGTCATATCCAAGAGCTTCAAGCTCAAGCCTCAGAGATTCACTGAATCCAACAACTCCAAATTTTGAAGTGCAGTATGGTACAAGTCTCGGGACTCCAAGGAGACCAGCCGCCGAGGCAAGATTCACTATGTGACCTTCTCCCTTCTCCAGTAAGTCACCTATGAAAATTCTGGTCATAAAAACCACTCCATAGAGGTCAACATCAATAATCTTCTTTATCTGATCATATGTTAGCTCCCAGAAAGTTCCACCCAAAACGATTCCCGCATTATTCACCAAAACATCAACCTTCCCCATCTCTGAATGAACCCTTTCTTTCAATCTTTCCATATCATCAATTTTTGAAACATTGGATATGTAACCTCTTACTTCTCCCTTTTCAGACAATTTTTTAACGGTTCTGTCGAGGGCCTCCTGATTAATATCGGTAATAACCACCCTTGCCCCTTCATCGAGGAACCTCTCCGCCATGGCTCTCCCCATCCCCATCGCCCCACCTGTGATCAAAACAAGTTTTTCTTTTAAATCTTTCATCATACCCTCCCTTTTTTCTAAAACATACACCAGAATTGACATGGATGTCAAGTATTTTCCATCTTGCCACACCAAGAGTCACACTTAACGGAGGGACAGAAGGTTGGAAAGGGGGAAAGTGAACACACCCTCTGGGCGGATGGAGACCTTCTGTCCCGGAGTGGTTTGTGACGGAGACAGACACGATGGGATAAAGGCAGAGCAATCGTGGAATACCCGCAGAGGAAGACATCCTTTTTGCGGAGCCTCCCATCGGGTCGGCTGTGAAAGTGGTTTACTCAAATGAAGCACTGCCACGGAGTCACACTTAACGAAGGGACAGAGGTCGGAAAGGGGGAAAGTGAACACACCCTCTGGGCGGATGGAGACCTTCTGTCCCGGAGTGGTTTGTGACGGAGACAGACACGATGGGATAAAGGCGGAGCAATCGTGGAATACCCGCAGAGGAAGACATCCTTTTTGCGGAGCCTCCCATCGGGTCGGCTGTGAAAGTGGTTTACTCAAATGAAGCACTGCCACGGAGTCACACTTAACGAAGGG
>JALSQH010000160.1 GCA_026985515.1 bacterium | reverse complement strand
CTCTTCGGGTTACAGAAAATTAACCACAATTGATAAATAAAGGTGCCTGTGCTAAAATTAAAATGTGGTATTGAAAACTAAAAGAGGTGGGGTGTCTAAATGTACAGCACGACAGATTTCAGAAGAGGACTGAAAATTGAGTACAAGGGTGAGCCGTACGAGATTATTGATTTTCAGCATGTAAAACCGGGTAAAGGTGCCGCCTTTGTAAAAACCCGGATGAAAAATCTTCTGACCGGAAATGTTCTTGACATCAACTTCAGATCGGGGGATAAGTTTCCAAAACCTGATCTTGAAGAGAGAGAGGCCCAGTATCTCTACTCTGATGGAGAAGGTTACTGGTTCATGGATGTTGAGACATACGATCAGTTTTCCATTCCAGCTGCAAATCTTGGGGAAAAGGCTGGATATCTCCAGGAGGGCATACAGGTGAAAATCTTATTTTACAGGGGAAATGCCATTGATATAGAACTGCCCAATTTTGTTGAACTCAAAGTTGTTGAAACTGAACCTGGGGTAAGGGGTGACACTGTATCTGGAGGTTCCAAGCCAGCGAAACTTGAGACAGGGCTGGTGGTTAATGTTCCACTTTTTATCAATGAGGGTGACATTATTAAAATTGATACAAGAACAGGAGAATATGTGGAGAGGATAGGTTAATTTGAGAGGATAGTGTGGCGAATAAGGCTAAGGCCATTGAGAAGGCACTGAAGTTTATTCAAAAGGGTCAGTATGATAAAGCCATACAGGAATATCTTGGTATTTTAAAGGACGATCCCAATGATGTCCGAATACTCACAAAAATTGGTGACCTCTACCAGAAAAGCGGGAAAAAGGATGAGGCCATAAAATACTACATCAAAGCTGCAGATGAGTACAGAAAAAAAGGTTTTGAGACAAAAGCAGCTGCAGCCTACAAACAGGCACTTGAACTTGATCCCAAAAGGATAGATCTTCACTACAAGCTTGCCGAGTTTTATGCCAATACTGGTCTCATTAAGGATGCTCTGAGGCACTATAAAAATGTGGTGAAACTCTATGAGCTTGAGGGAAGGTTAGATAAAGCTGTGGACATTCTTGAAAAGATGGTAAAACTCGATCCCGAGGATTACACGATCAAGGCGAAGTATGTTGAGGCTCTCCTCGCTGCGGGAAAAACTAATCAGGCTGAGGTGAGGATCCCCTCCGTGATTGAGGGCTTCAAGCTGCATCACAAACTTGTGGATCTCGCTGCTTTCTATGAGAAGCTTCTGAATTACAAACCGGGAGATGTGGAGATTTTAACTGATCTGGCAGATATCTATATTCAGATTGGTAACCCCAGGAAAGCAATAAACAAATTGAAGCAGATATATGAAGCAGGTAAATTCACAGATAAACACTTTCTCCTTCTCGCCAGAGCATATGAAATGCTTGGTAAGAAAGAAAAGGCTCTTCATATTCTCAAAGAGGCTCTTAACGAATTCAGAAAAGACAGAGAAAAGGGAAGGGTAATAGCAGAAAGGATTCTCGAGTTAAATCCCGATGATGAAGATGCAAAAAGTTTTCTCGGTATAAAAGAAGAGAAGGCGGAAGAGCTTGAAGTTCTGGTTGGTGAAGAAGAGATGCTTGGTGAGGAAGAAGAGGAAGAGGCAATAGTTGCCGAAGTTGAAACTTCAGGCAACGAGCACTTCTTCACCACGAATTTTGATCAGACACAGCCTCAGGTATCAGGGTTAATGAGGAGAGCTGATGTTTTTCTTCAGAATGGACTTGCTGATAAGGCAATTGAATCTCTTGAAGAAGCCATTAAGATGGATCCTCATAACATAGATGCCAGAGCAAAATTAATAGAAATTTATAAACGTGTTAATCCAAAGGGAGCAGTTCCACATTTGATTGCCCTGGCAGAGATATCTGATAGTCTGGGAGATGTGATAAGTGCCAGAGAATATGCTGAGGAGGCACTCCGGATTGACCCATCAAATAAACTTGCTCAGGAAAAAGTGGAGCAGTACAGCTGGGGTGGAGAAGAAGAAGAGTCTCTCGATATGGTTATCCCTGCTGATGATTCAGAGATTCTTGGAGAAACGGAGATTGGACTTGATGAAGAGGTTGTAAAAAGTGGTCCCGCTGGAGAAGAAAAAATTCCTTCTTCTGTTCTCGAAGATCTTTCAGATGCGGAATTTTTTGCTGATCAGGGCCTTCTTGAAGAGGCAATAAATATCTATGAAAAGGTCCTGAAAGAACATCCCGAACTTGAGGAGGTAAGGGAAAAATATGAGAAGTTGAAAAAAAACATGGAAGAAAAGGCAGTTACTGATAAAGCGGAAACTGTTACACAGTCTGAGTCGAGTGTTGTAACCGGTACCGGTAATCCTGGTACAACTGCGTCTGAAGAAGTCATTGAAGATGCGGAGGTGATTGAAGATGTGGAGGAAGTCGGGGAAATAGGGGAAGAAGAAAAAATTGATCTTCGGGAGCTGATAGGTGAGAAATTGCCGGAGGAGAAGGGTGGTGCAGGTTTTGATGTTCCCTCCCTGGAAGATACTATAAAGGCTTTCAAAGAGGGCGTAAAGAAAGAACTTGGGGATGCTGATAGTTCTGCCCATTATGATCTTGGCATAGCATACAAAGAAATGGGGTTGTATGATGATGCCATTGAGGAATTCAGGATTGCTGCGAAGGATCCCGAGAGATTTGTTGAGGCAGCAACCATGATAGGACTCTGTTACAGAGACAAAGGAGATCTTGATGAGGCGATGAAGTGGTTTTTAAAAGCTCTTAAATCTCCCGACCTGAGTGAGGAAGCTTATCTTGAACTCAACTATGAACTCGGGAAAATTTTTGAAGCAAAGGGAGATCTGAAAAGGGCGGTTTACTTTTACAAGAATGTCCTTGAGAAAAACAAGAAGTACAGGGACATCATAGAAAGGATCAAGGCAATTAAAGAAAAGATCTTAAAATCAAGATCTTAAAGGGGGCTTGAAAATGAATATACTCAATTTCTTTGGATTTAAAACTGCTCCGTTTGTTCCTGTTGAGGCAGGGGGATTTTTCTATGTTTTTTCTACTCAAAGCAGGGTAATGGCAAGAATTCTCTCATTTCTGAACGGTGAAAAAGGTTTGCTTTTTCTGGTTGGCAAAAAAGGAACTGGAAAGACAAGTGTGGTAAAAAGAGCAATAGAATATATTCCAATTGATTCCAGGAAAGTTGTTTACATCACTATCCCGACCAATGCCGGAGTTGAATGGATTGTAAGGAGACTGAATAAGGTGGCAGGTGCAGAAGGTTCACTGGCCAATCTTGCTTCTCTTTTTGACATTGTAATCATTGATGGATTTGAAGGTGCCAGTGAAAAAGGGGACATTGAGCAAGAGCTTTCCGCTTCTTCAGCTTCTGTACTCCTTATTACAAGGGAGAGAGTAAAGGGAAAGAATGGGGTGGAACTTGAACCACCCCCTGCATCTGAATTGAAAAAGTATATTCAGGGTTATTTGAATTACGCTGGTGGGAGCAGTGAAATATTTACTGGAGAAGCCATCGATTCCATAGTGGAATTTTCAAATGGTGACATAGATCTCCTTAATAGACTCGCATGGTCCTCACTCTACCAGGCTTACCTTTCCTCTTTAAGGAAGGTCACAGAGAAAGAAGTGGAGATAGCATATATGGAGTTTTCCGGTGTTGCTGAAAAGGTAAAGGAGGAAGAAGCCGCTGGATTATCCTCAGAAGAACTGATTGAAGAGACAACATCAGGTGGGGAAGCGAGTGAAATTACAGAACAGGGGATCCAGGAAGAGGGTATCTCAGTGGAAGCTGTTTCGGAGGAAATGGAGGAAGCAGAAGGTACAAGTGCGGAGCTTGAAACACTTTTGAAAGAACTTGAAGGGGAGGAAGGGGTTATGGAGGAATCGGAAAATGTGGAAGTAGGTGAAGTTACTGAGGAAATAGTGGAAGAGGAGTCAGAGGAAGAGACCCCCTCCGGAGATACTGGCGAGGAAATTGAAACTGAAGTTTCATTTGAAGAATTTGGTGAAATAGAGGGAGGGGAGGAAATAGAGGTTTCAACTGAGGATGAAGGTAAAGGTGAGGAGGTTGAAGTGGAAGAAGGTGGTGAGGAAGAAGAGATTGAGGAGCTCCTTGATCAGCTGAGGGTGGAGGATGAAGAAATTGAAGTGACTGAAACTGAATCGGGAGAAATTGAAGTTGAATCGGTAGAGGAAGAAATGAGTGAGCAAAAAGAAGAAAAGGGTGGAGAGGAGGGTGAAGTGGATGTGGATTCGTTGCTTGAGGAGTTAGGTGTTGAAGAGGGGGAGAAAATCGAAGAGGCAATAGAAGTTGAGAGTGAAGAAGAGGGTGGAGAAGCTGAGCTTGAGGTAGAAGCAGAGGAATCTGGGGGTGAGGAGGACCTTGATGCAATACTCAGCGAGTTTGAAGAGGAGAGTGGAGCTGGAGGAGAGGATAGGTTGAAAGAATATGAGGATGAAGAGGTTGATGCTTTATTTAAAGAAATCACTGTTGAGGAGGGAGAGGAGAAGGTAGAGGAAAAAGAGGAGAAGAAGGAGAAAAAGGGAAAAAAGAAAAAAGGCGATGAGGAACTTGAAGATGAAGAGTTGAAAAAGCTTCTTGATGAACTGGATTTTGATGATCTGTGATATTTTAGTTTCTCTATAAAACCTTAACCAGGGAGGGTAAGATGAGAGAAGCAGTTATCGTTGAGGCTTTGAGAACTCCTATAGGAAAAGCCCGAAAGGGTGGTCTGAAGGAAATCAGACCTGATGATCTTTCCGCTCAATTAATCAAAAAGATGATGCAGAGATATGATGGGTTCCCGTGGAATGAGATTGAAGATCTGTACTGGGGAACTGCCTTTCCCGAAGGGGAGCAGGGAATGAATATTGCAAGGATGCTTGTTTTTATGGCTGGATTACCCATTGAGGTTGGAGGAGTAACGGTTAACAGATTCTGTGGCTCAGCCATGACTGCTCTTCATTTTGCCACTCTTGCCATATGGAATGGAATGGGGATGCGTACATTGTAGGTGGTGTTGAAAGTATGACATTTATTCCAATGGGTGGATTGTCTCCGCGGCCAAATACAAGGTTCTGGAGTGAATATCCCCAGGCATTTGTCACTATGATTGAAACAGCCATAAATGTGGCAAAGATGTACAACATAAGCCGTGAAGATCAGGATAAATTTGCTCTGGAAAGTCACAGAAAGGCGGTCAGAGCATGGGACAATGGTGAGTTCAAAAGGGAAGTTGTTCCCATTGAAGTTATTGATGCTGAAGGGAATTTTCACAGAATAGCCGAAAAGGATGATGGGCCACGTCCCGATACATCCCTTGAGAAACTTGCATCTCTTCCACCTGTATTTGACCCCAACGGTACTGTTACTGCGGGAAATTCTTCCCCTCTCAATGATGGAGCTTCAGTTATTCTCCTGATGGAGAAGGAAAAGGCAATTTCACTTGGGTTGAAACCAAGAGCAAGAATTGTTTCAATTGCGGCTGCCGGTGTGCCACCTGAGATAATGGGTATAGGACCAATCCCTGCCACCAGAAAGGCTCTGAAGAGAGCTGGAATGACCCTTGATGATATTGATGCAATAGAACTGAATGAGGCTTTTGCTTCTCAGTCACTGGCAGTTATCAGGGAGCTTGGAATGGATATGGAAAAGGTGAATATGCGGGGCGGAGCGATAGCTCTGGGTCATCCTCTTGGTGAGAGTGGAACGAGGATCATCACCACTCTTCTGCATATAATGGAAGATAAGGATCTAACCCTTGGACTTGCCACCATGTGCTGTGGAGGTGGCCAGGGAGTCACGACTATTATTGAGAGGCTTAATTGAGTTTATTTCCCCAGCTCTTTTAAAATCAGCTCTGCCACTTTTTTACCTGAGAGGAGCATGCCTCCAAATACCGGTCCCATTCTATGGGAGCCGAAGACGGCATTGGCAGCCATTCCTATGGCATAGACTCCGGGAAAGATTTCCTTTGTGTTTTCAGGAACTGACTCCTCTGCTGGCTCTGCCCACATAGATTTTTCTCCCATAATTTTGCCTGTGGGAGTGTTTAATTTAAATCCCATCTTATCCTGAAGAATCCTCGCCACTTCAGCATCATGTCCCGTACCATCAACGACAAATTTACTTGTTATGACAAGAGGATCCACATGGAGACCGCTAATTTCCACAGGAGTCCAGTTTATCACCAGTCCTGTCACCCTGTATTGACCATTTATCTTCCTCACCTGAACATCTTCCACCATAATGGCGTTGAAAATTTTTGCCCCTGCCTGCATTGCTTTCGATGCCAGAGTTGTTGCCAGCTCAATAGCATCCACTGTATAGTAGTTTTCCATGAATTTTTCACTTCTTATTCCCAGTTCGTCTATAATACTTTTACCTGCTTCCTGAACAACTATTTCATTGAAAAGCATTCCTCCTCCCCAGATTCCACCACCAATGCTGAGTTTTTTTTCAAAAACAGTGGTTTTTACCCCTGCCTTTGCAAGATAATAGGCAGCAACGAGAGAAGATGGACCCGCTCCCACAAGAGCCACCTCTGTTTCAACATTTTCGAGAAGTTTTTTCAGGTACCTTTCAATAATTGCCCTTGTTATAACCCTTTCATCAAGTCCCATAAAATTCTCCTTGTTTGAGAATGGTAGTATAACGATTCTTCAGAAATTATCAAGCTGGCTACTCAACGAAGTCAAGCCAGTGGATATACTTTTTGTTGTTTCCTCTTACTATGTCAAAGAAAATCTGCTGGAGCTGTCTGGTGATGGGGCCGGGTTTTCCCTCACCAATTGTTCTGTCATCCACCTCTCTGATGGGGGTAATTTCTGCAGCTGTTCCTGTAAAAAAAGCCTCATCTGCAATGTAAAGTTCATCTCTTGTAAATCTCTCTTCTTTGACGTCGATTCCCAGGTCTCTGGCAATTTTTATTACTGTATCCCTTGTTATCCCCGGGAGAATGGAAGTTGGAGGGGTTGTAATAAGCTTATTATCTTTGACGATAAAGATGTTTTCACCAGATGCCTCAGCTACAAATCCATCGGGATCAAGCATCAAAGCTTCATCATACCCGAGAGACACAGCCTCTCTTTTTGCAAGTATTGAATTTACATATGCACCGTTTGTCTTGGATTTTGTCATGAATACATTTACTGGATATCTGGTAAAGGATGA
>JALSQH010000159.1 GCA_026985515.1 bacterium | reverse complement strand
TACTCTTATTCCCTTCTTCATCCCCTCCTCTCCAAGGTAAGCACCCCATTCCCATGCTGCTATTGCTGTAATGACGGGGTTATCTGCAGGATATAAACCCATGCTTCCTGCTCCAAGGAATATGATTGGCCTGATGTATCCCTCTTCAAGGTGATTTGCTTTTACCACTTCTTTGTTTGCTTCCATCAGTTCTTCGAGGGAGTATTTTACATCTAACTGCATTATCTTGGCTGAATTGAGAAGACGCTTCATGTGATCATAGTTTCTGAATATGGCAGGCTTTCCAGAATTTGTTTTGTAGAGCCTTATACCTTCAAAAACGCCGAGGCCGTAATGGAGAGTGTGGGTCAGAATATGAACATTGGCTTTATCCCAGTCCACTAATTTTCCATCCATCCAGATTTTCTCTCCTTTGATCTGGGCCATTTTTCACTCCTTTTTGAACAGTTTTCCAAATATCCCTCCCTTATCTTTTCCGGACTTACCTTCCTTTTCCACTTTCTTTTTGAGTATACTCAATTCTCTTTTTGCCTCAATATTTTCTGGATCAAGCTGGAGAACTCTGTTAAACTCTTCAAAAGCTTCTCTCATTCTTCCTGTTGCATTGAGAATTTTGGCGAGAAATAGATGAGAAACGGGTAGATCAGGTTTTGCTTTCACTGAGTCCCTCAGCAATTTTTCTCCTTCCTTCCATTCTTCGCTTTTCTTTCTGTATCGGTCGAGGAAAAGAGTCCAGCCGTAGTAGGCTTCAAATTCCGGGTCCTTCACCAGCTCGTAAGCAGTTTTGAAGCACTCCAGTGCACCCTGAATATTTCTGTTTCTTAGGAGAATTTTTCCTTTTTCAAATTCTGTTTCTGCCTTTATGGCATTTTCTGCTTCTCTAATTCTGTCTTCCTGAGTCTTTCCTGTTCGCAGAAATTCATCGTACTCTTTTCTTTTTTCTTCATCGTAAAGAGTTTGAAAAGCCTCATTTATCAGGGCAAAGATAAGTTCAGCTTCCCTTTTGGGCCTTTTTTTTACGGGATCAAAGAATCTATCTGGATGCATCTCTCTTGCAAGTTTAAAGTAGGCTCTTTTGATTTCGGCCTTTGACGCATCCTGCGAAATTCCGAGAATTTCGTAATAATTTTTCTTTTTCAATTCCTGATACTTTTCGTATAATTCCGGGTCATCAATAATTTCTTCTCCAAATTTTTCATACTTTTCATCAACCGTTTCTTCTGTTTGTGGAGTTGAAGCTTTTTCAATTTCTTCGAGAAGATCAAGTTTCTGAAGAAGGAGAATCCAGCCAAGTATGACCTTTTCATCAAATTCATCAAAAAGCTTTCTTATTTTCTCAGGTGATTCTGTTATCTCCATAATTATTTTTTTTACACTTTCTGTGGCAATTCCCTTCTGTTCAAGTACGTCGATGGCGTCCCCTTTTATTTTCAGTGAGCCATCTTTCAATTTCTGCAAAAGATCTTCTGCCGTCTGAGATGAGGAATTTTTTACAAGTGAGGCGATAATAGCCTGAGATAAACTGATGGGAACAACTGTAACCTGCTTTCTTATTTCATCCTGTGGAAGCTCCTGAAAAATGAATTTTCCTCTATCCCACTGACATATTTCCCTCAATTTCATTGTATTCTGTTTCTTCAGAATCGTTCTCAGATCAGAGGCTGAGATAATTCCTTTTTCAACAAAAATCGAGCCAAGTTTTCTGTTTTTCTTTCCGTGTTCTTTTAATGCTTCATCAAGTTCTTGCTGAGAAATTCTGCCAAGTTTGAGGAGTATCTGACCAAGCGTTTCCTTCTTGAGATTTGACAGAACAGATACCGGTTTACCTTCAATAAAATAAACAACTTTCTTAACATTATCTCTCTGGATTTTCAGTGCCCCGGTTAATTTCCCTTCGCTTATTTTAAGAAAAAGGTCAAGGGGGGAGACATGCTTAAAATCTCCCTTCATCAAAATCCTGCTCAATTTCCTGCTCCTGCCCCGGAAAACCTTGAAGTTATATTTAGCACAAAATCTTTAAAATTGCAATACATCAGGATTTAATCCATTTTTGATATGAGATTTGAATATATTTTTCGAACATTTTTTGTGAATTTTTCCAGTAAGATCAGCATCTTTTGTCCAGCTTTTTTTCCTTTAAATCCCATTTTCATTGCTATTTTTTCAATCTCCTCCCTTGAATCTGGCAGAGCATCTGAGGAGTGGTCCTTTGTGAGCCTGAGCCTGTTTTCCAGTATTCGGTAGAAAATGTAGGCTTTTTTTAATATGGAGATATCTCCATATGGCAATAAACCATGTTTTTCAATTTTCACAATTGCATCTCATGTGTTCTGGGTCAGCAAATCAGGATGTTTACCTGAGTATGCGAGCATCAGGTACTGGGTTATAAACTCAATGTCCACCAGTCCACCGGGAGAGTATTTGAACTCATATTTGTTTTTCACCAGTTCATCTTCCATTCTTTTTCTTATGCGTGCTATTTCTTCCCTTTCAGGTTGTCCAATTTTCTGCTTCAGAAGGGATTTTTGAATTATCCTCTCCAGTTCCATTCCATAATTATCTTTTTCAAGAACCCTTGCACGGGTGAGAGCAAGCTTTTCCCATATGGCAGATTCACGTGAATGATACTCTCTGAAAGAGTTAAAGGAGGTAACCAGTGGGCCTGCTTTTCCACTGGGTCTAAGTCGCATATCTATTTCATACAGTTTCCCTTCTTTTGTGGGAACACTGAGATAAGTTATGAATTTCTGGATCATTTTTGTGTAAAATTCTATGTTTGATATTTTCTTTGGCCCGGTTGTCTCGCCGTTGAGGGTGTAGACAAAAATGAGGTCAAGGTCTGAGTGGTAGTTTATCTCCCTTCCTCCCAATTTCCCCATGGCAATTGTGTAGAGCCTTGATTTTTCACCATTTCCTCCAACAGGAGTTCCATATTTTACTTTTAATTCTTCATAAACAATTTTCAGAATTGTCTTAACAATCACTTCTGCCAGATCAGAGAGTTGTTCTGTTACTTTAAAAATGTTCAGTTTACCTCCAATATCATGGATCCCGATCCTCAAAATCTCTCCATTTTTGTATCTCCTCAACTGGTCCAGAATTGCTTCTGTATCCTCATCCTGTGCGATTATTTCTGTTACTTCCTTTT
>JALSQH010000158.1 GCA_026985515.1 bacterium | reverse complement strand
GCTCTTGTTATATCCTTCAGCAGTGACTGGCTCTTTCCCACATACCAGTCAAAAGAAATTGTAAGAACGCTTCAGGCTCTTGGAGTGGAAGTTTCCTTCAGTGAAATACAATCTGACCACGGTCATGATTCATTTCTTGTTGATGTTAAGCAACAATCTATGATGATTAAATACTTCCTGGAAGGACTTTAGCCCTTTTCCATAAAAACCATCGTTTCTATTTCAGGGGTATAGGGGAAAAAATCAAAAAGAATTATATCGGATATTTTATATCCTTTTTTAGTGGCAATTTTTACATCCCTTGTGAGGGTGGCCGGGTTACAGGAAAGGTAGATAATCCAGTGGGGAGATATCTTTTCAATATTATTCATAACTTCCTTAGCACCTTTTCGGGGTGGATCGAGAATAAGAAGATCTCCTCTCTCCGGTTCATTCATAAAATTTTCCACTCTGTCGTTTACGAATTTAACCTTACTTTCAATTCCATTAACTGATACAAAATATCTGCCATCCTCCACAGCGTATGAGTTTTCCTCAACAACTGTGATCTGCTCAACAAACTCTTCCAGTGGGAGAGATAAATTACCAAATCCGCCGTAAAGATCAATAACCTTTGAAAGCTTCTTTTGCATGACAAATTCTTTGATTCTTGCAATAACTTTTTCATTCTGGAAGGGATTTATCTGGGTGAATGTATTGATGGAGAGATGGTAAGTATTATCACCAAACTTAAAATTTTGAAACTCTCTTTCTCTGTTTATATCATAAAGAAAAATGTTTTTCAGCTTTTTCGAAATCTTGCCTGCAGGTCTGAAAAGAATGGAATCTTCAAAGGGACTGTACCTTATTTCCACCTCCAGGAATGAAGGGAAATGGGATCGGTACTGTTTTATTTTCCCGCTAAGGTATTCTATTCCCCTGTTAATTCCATCCAGACAGACAGGACAATTCTTTATCTCAACAAGCTCATGGGAATTTCTTTTGTAAAAGCCTATTTTTCCATTCTCAATTTTAAATCTTGCCCTTAACCTGTAAGGGTAGGGGGGAGTGGACGGTACCAGATCAATATCATCAATTTCAATTCCAGCGTTTCTTAAAAAAAGATCCTTTAACATACTCTTTTTAATCTGAAGTTGAAAATCGTAATTCACACCCATCCACAAACATCCGCCGCATTTTCCTCCATACCTGCAAAAATACTTCTCACGGTGCTCTGAAAACCTCACAAAACCTGTAACAGCAGTTTTCAAATAATCTCGAGATTCTTTGACTGTCCTGACGTTAACGATGTCTCCAGGTACAACACCACCTTCAACAAAAATAGCTTTACCGTTACTTTTTACAAGTCCCACACCGGGAAATACCACCTTCTCAATCTTTACTCTCAATTTTCTACCTTCCTTTCGAATTTCCCCAGATAATCTTATGTAACTGAAGATTTATGCGAATCTTTCCACCCCTTTCCAGAATCCATTGGGCAAGAACCTGAGGAGATAAAATTCCATAAACAGGGGTGAGAGAAAAAAAGAATTTTTTTCCAATTTCGTATCTTTCATTTATCTCCATCGCCCAGTCAAAATCTTCTCTGCTGGCAATCAGGATCCTGACTTCGTCTCTTTCTTTCAGATAATCAAGGTTTTCCCACACCATCATGTGAGAGAAACCTGAAGAGGGTGGTTTCAGATCAAGGGAAATGTGAACAAATTCCGGTATCCCTTTTATTGAAATTGAACCATTTGTCTCAAGTATCACGATTCTGTACCTATCACCGCATTCTTTGAGGAATTCAATGGATTTTTCCTGTAGAAGGGGTTCCCCTCCGGTGAGGGTAATTATGGGAGTGGGTGGAAAACCACTCAACATATTAAAAATCCTCTCAAAACTATAAACTTCTCCTCCGCTCCAGCTGTATTTTGTATCACAATAGGCACACCTGAGATTACATCCACTTACTCTCACAAAGTGAGATGGAAAACCTGTGAATTTTCCCTCTCCCTGAATGGAGTAAAAAATCTCACTGATCTGAAGTTCTTTTGTGCTCATCAGGTAAATGGAGTAAAAACTCCTTTATTTCGTAGAGAGGCAAAACCTTCTCTGCAGCATCTATTTCAACAGCAACCTTTGGCATTCCATATATTATGGCAGTTTCGGAAGATTCCGCCACTGTTATTCCTCCTGCCTCCCTTATCTCCCTCAATCCCTCAGCTCCATCTTTCCCCATGCCGGTTAAAAGAATCCCGACACTCTTCTTTCCAAAGATCTTAACTGCACTTCTGAAGGTCACATCAATGGAGGGTTTATGAAAAGTATCCTCAGGATACTGTGAATGAATAATATAGTAGCGGGAGTCCTTCCTGCCAAAGAGAAGATGAACACCAGACTGAGCAACATACACTCTTCCCTTAAGAAGTACCATTCCATCAGAGGTCTCAACGACATGCAATTTAGAAAATGAGTTCAGTCTCTCTGCAAGTGATCTGGAAAAGTATCTCGGTATGTGCTGAATAATTACAATTGGATAGGGGTAACCGAAGGGCAATGAAGGGATGAGATACTGAAGTGCCTGTGGTCCTCCTGTGGATGCACCT
>JALSQH010000157.1 GCA_026985515.1 bacterium | reverse complement strand
TTATCCTCCTGCGCTCACAAGGAAATCAAAAGAGTGTCAGCCAGTGAAGTGATTGACATCAGTGGAAGGTGGAATGATGTGGATGCTCAGTTAACTGCCAAAGCCATGATAGCAGATTGCCTAAATTCACCCTGGTATGCTGAATGGAGAAGTAAGACAGGGAAAAAACCGGTTGTTATTGTGGGGAGAATAGTTAACAAGAGTCACGAACACATTAACACGGAAACGATAGTAAATGAGCTGGAAAGAGCATTGATAAATTCCGGGCAGGTCAGATTTGTCGCAAGTGACGCAGTTCGTGCCCAGCTTCGTGCAGAAAGAAAAGCCATGAGAGACTGGTCCAATCCAGCCACAATAAAAAGATTGAGGAACGAACTCGGTGCAGATTTTATGCTTGTTGGAAGCATCAACTCAATCATAGATAAAGAAGGTGGGAGAGAGGTTAAGTACTACCAGGTGGACCTGAAACTGATCAATCTTGAAACCTCTGAAATTGTATGGATAGGACAGAAAAAAATCAAAAAATACATTAAGAGAAGCACCATTACCTGGTAACGATGAGGAGGGGGAAGCTTCTTTTTATTTTTGCTCTGCTTCTCTTTGGAGAGACAGGCTGTGCCACTTATACAGGCCTTGTAAAGAAGATCAGGAAGGATATTCATAGAAAGAGGTATGAATCCGCACTCAAAGCTCTTGACAATTCCAGCCTTGCCAAAAGTGAGAAGGACAGTTTAATCTACTACCTTGACAAAGGTACCCTTCTGTTCCTTCTGAAAAAATATGATCAGAGCATTGAATACTTTCAGAAGGCCAAGGAGAGAGTGGATCAGCTGTTCGCCACCAGTGTTCATAAACAGGCAGAGAGCTTTCTCAGCAATGACATCTCTTTGCCCTATAAAGGAGAAGATTTTGAAAGAGTCCTGATCCATTACTATCTTGCCCTGAATTATCTCATGAAAGGAAATCTTGAAGACGCTCTTGTAGAATCCAGGCAGGTAATCCTCTACCTTAATGAGATCAATGACAGGTATAAGAAAAAAAATGTATATCACGACGACGCATTTGTGAGATATCTTAACGGAATTCTCTTTGAGACAGATCATGAATTCAACGATTCATATGTGGATTACTATCATTCATACCTCGCATTCAAAAAAATCTATACGAAGTTTTACCATATCCACTTTCCACGCCGAATATACCGTGATCTTAAAAGACTTGCAACATTCCTCGGAATGAATGATGACCTTAGAAAATGGGATAGGAAATGTGGCTGCAGAATCATCCCTGAAAATGAGTTTATCAATAATAAAAGTGAAGTTATCCTCATTCTCGAAACTGGCTTCATCCCCAGGAAGGAAGAGGGAAAACTTGATGTGGTGGTGGGGGGAAGGTGGGTGAGAATAGCTTTCCCGGTTTACAAACATGACAGACCCTCAAAGGTTAAGAGAGGTATTCTAATCGCCGGAAAATTCACAGCCAGAAGTATTCTGATGGAACCCCTTGCTGAAATAGCAAAACAGGACCTGCTGGACAGAGGTGCGCGAATTATGGCAAGAGCAGCAGCAAGAATTGCCATAAAGCACGGGATCGCAGAGGGTCTCGGAGCCATTGCTGAAAAAAGTAAAAACCAAACAGTAAGACTTGCTGCGGGCTTACTCAGTATTGCAGGGCACATTGCCGCTTCAGCCTCAGAAAAGGCTGATATAAGAGGGTGGTACACGCTACCACACGATATTCATCTAATAAGACTTCTTCTTGACCCGGGGGAATATGATCTTAAATTGAAACTGCTGGGCAAGCACAAAAGAATTATCGAAGTTGTTGATCTTGGTAAGGTAGCTCTCTCCCCAGGAGAGAGGATTTTCAGGTACTACCGTGCTCCCTACTGATTATTTTCTCAGAATTGTATCATGTTTCCAGTTCACATTGTCCTTGTAGGGATAATCGACCGTGTAGTGGGTTCCTCTGCTCTCCTGCCTCATCAGAGCACTTTTTATGATCAATTCCGCAACGGTGGCAATGTTTCGCAATTCAAGAAGATCCCCTGTTGGTAGAAAATTCCAGTAGTACTCCCTTATCTCTTCCTGAAGAAGATCTATTCTCCTCCTTGCCCTCTCAAGTCTCTTTGTGGTCCTCACAATCCCAACATAGTTCCACATCAGCCTCCTTATCTCATCCCAGTTATGGCTTACAACCACCATCTCGTCACTATCTACAGCAAAGCCTGTTTCCCATGGAAGTATGGAAGATGTTCTCAGTTTAATCTTATCAATCCTTCCATAAACCTCCCTGGCAATGATATCCGCAAAAACAAGGGCTTCAAGGAGAGAATTGCTGGCAAGTCGATTGGCACCATGCAAACCGGTACAGGAAACCTCACCCACAGCAAACAGATTGCGTATAGTTGTCTCGCCCTTCAAATTTACTTTAACACCACCACACTGATAATGAGCTGCGGGAACCACAGGAATTGGTTCCCTGGTCATGTCAATTCCATACTGAAGAAGGGTTCTGTAAATATTCGGGAATCTGTTGATTATGAAATCTCTGTCTTTGAAACTGATATCAAGATAAACAAAATCGTCCCCCCACTTCTTCATTTCGTGATCAATGGCCCTTGCAACAATATCTCTCGGTGCAAGTTCCTTCAGGGGATGCACCTTCTCCATAAATCTTTCACCCCTTTTATTGAGCAGAATAGCTCCTTCTCCCCGCACCGCCTCTGAAATGAGAAAGTTCTTTGCCTCAGGGTGATAGAGACAGGTGGGATGAAACTGGGTAAATTCCATATTACAAATATCAGCTCCTGCTCTGTAAGCCATGGCAACACCGTCGCCGGTGGCAACATCGGGATTGCTGGTGTAGAGGTAAACCTTCCCTGACCCACCTGTGGCAAGAACTACCACCTTTGCTGAAAAGACTTCCACATCTCCAGTTTCTTTATTCAGTACATAGGCACCAAGAACAGTGTTTTTCCCCTTCAATTTCATCTTCTTTGTGGTTATGAGATCAATTGCCATTCTGTTTTCAAGAAGAGTGACATTTTCCCGTGATTCAGCCCTCTCAACCAGGACTTTCTGAACCTCTCTCCCGGTGAAGTCTGTTGCATGTGCAACTCTTCTGGTAGAGTGTCCCCCCTCTCTTCCCAGTTCAAGCTCACCATTATGCCTGTCAAATGGCACCCCCCACTCCATCAATTCCTTCACTCTCTCCGGACCATTCTTCACAACAAGTTCCACAGTCTTTCTCTTACACAAACCATCTCCCGCTTTGAGTGTGTCCTGAATATGGGATTCGTAACTATCCTCTGGAGAAAGAACGGCCGCAATACCACCCTGCGCATGGGCGGTATTTGAATCAAATTTGCCCTTTTTCATCAATACAGTAACTCTGGCAAATTCAGATGCTTTAATGGCAAAACTCAGACCTCCAACCCCACCACCAATAACCAGTACATCTGTTTCATGAAACATCTGGAGCCTCCAGTAGAAGTTAATGGGCTTCAGCCCAGTTCTTTCCTATGCCAATGTCAACTTTGAGAGGCACAGAAAGTTCTATCACATTCTCCATCTCCTCTCTGATCATCCTGGCAGCCTTCTCCACATCACTCTCCTCAATCTCAAAAAGAAGCTCATCATGTATCTGAATCAGCATATGAGCTCTGAGACCGGTTTCCTTCAACCTGTTATAAATGTTAATCATGGCAAGTTTGATGATATCCGCCGCAGATCCCTGAACGGGGGTGTTGATGGCAGTTCTCACTGCAAGCTGTCTCTGAACAGGATTTTTACTTCTTATGTCTGGTATATACCTTCGTCTTCCCATAATCGTTGTGACATATCCTCTCTCTTCTGCTTCCCTTACAGTTTTCTCAATAAATTCCCTGACTCCTCTGAACTTTCTGAAATAGTTATCAATATACTCCTTTGCCTCTGAGTGGGAAATACCAAGCTCCTTGGAAAGACCATGGGGTGTCATACCATAAATCACTCCAAAATTTATCACTTTTGCTCTTCTTCTCAGGTCCGGAGTAACTTCCTCAGGACTCACCCCAAAGACTCTTGAGGCAGTCTCAGTATGAATATCCTTACCCTCTAAAAAAGCCTTCTTTAATTCCTCATCACCTGAGAGATGAGCCATGATTCTCAACTCAATCTGGGAATAATCGGAAGACAGCAACTTCCATCCCTCAGGAGCTATAAAGGCCTTTCTTATTTCTCTTCCTTCAAAATCCCTGGCAGGTATATTCTGGAGATTGGGTTCACTGCTTGAAAGCCTTCCCGTCGCTGTCACTGTCTGATTGAAACTCGTATGAATTCTCCCGGTGGCGGGATTTATCATCTGTGGAAGTGCATCAACATAGGTGGACTTGAGCTTGCTGAGGGTTCTGTAGCGAAGAATCAGCTTGGGTAGCTCATACTTTGTGGCAAGTTCAGAAAGAATTTCTTCACCGGTGGAATACTGTCCAGTCTTCGTTTTCTTTATCTTCTTGTTTCCGGGCATTTTCATTTTCAATTTTTCAAAAAGAATGTAGCCAAGCTGTCTGGGAGAATTTATATTGAATTTCTCACCGGCAAAGGCGTATATTTTCTCCTCCAGAGAAGCCAGTTCCCTCTCAAACATCCTGGAAAGATTTTTGAGATGTTCCACATCTATGAGCACCCCTCTCAACTCCATATCTGCAAGAACTTTAATAAGAGGTAACTCAATTTTTCTGTAGAGTTCCCAGAGATTGTTCTCCTTCAACTTCTCCTCTAAAATATGGGCAAGTTTCAAAGCGATGTCAGAATCCTCCGCTGAATATTTCGTGGCAGTTTCAATGTCAACCTGTGAAAAATTTTTCTCATTTTTTCCCTTTCCTGCCACCTCACCATACTTAATCATTCTGTATCCCAGGTATTCCAGTGAAAGATTATCAAGTTTGTGGGAAAACTTCTCCGGATTGAGAAGGTAAGAAGCAATCATGGTATCATGTTTGATGGGGTCAATTTCTATTCCATACTTCTTTATCACAGAGTAATCATACTTGATGTTGTGACCAATTTTACCAACTTCAGGATCTTCAAGAAAAGGCTTTATCACCTCCAGAACATCCTTTACAGAGGGCTGTTTTTCCACCCCGATATAGTGATGACCAACCGGAATGTAAAAGGCCTTACCCTCCTCATATGCAAAGGAAATCCCAACTATCTCAGCTGTTACCGGATCAAGAGAAGTTGTTTCAAGATCAAATGATAATTCACCCTTCTCTTTTGCTTTGAGAAACTCCCTTTTTATCTCTTCAATATCAAAAAGGGTTCTGTATTCAATATTTGCAGATTCCTTCTCAGTGTCAGATGCAAGCTGAAGTTCTTCCAGAAGTTTGTTGAACTCCAGCTCCATAAAGATTTCTCTCAATTTCCTCCTGTCAGGTTCAGGTATCTTGAACTGTGAAAGATCATCTTCAATTTCAAGATCATCCTTCAGTTTCACAAGTCTTTTACTGACTTCCAGAAGATCCCTGTACTGCTGAAATTTTTCTCTCTGTTTTGGCTTAAGTTCATCAAGGTGCTGATATATCCCTTCAATGGAACCATACCTGTTAAGGAGATCCTTCGCCGTTTTTTGTCCAACTCCCGGAATGCCGGGAATATTGTCGATGTTATCTCCCGACAGGGCAAGAAAATCGTGAACCTGCTCAGGAAAAACTCCCAGTTTCTCTTTAACACCCTCCCTGTCATAAATCTTATCCTTCATTGAATCATACATTACCACATTCTCATCAACAAGCTGCATCAAATCCTTATCACCAGCAACAATGACAATGGGAGAAACTTTAGACTTGAACTTCTTGATAAGAGTTGCAATGATATCATCAGCTTCATAGCCTGGCATCTCAATGACTTTAATTCTGAATGCTTCAAGTATCTTTTTTATCCATTTGATCTGTTCTTCCAGATCTGGTGGAGGAGGCGGGCGATTTGCCTTGTACTCTTTATATATGTCTGCCCTGAAGGTTGGGACTTTTGAATCAAAGGTAACAACAAGATATTCAGGAGAAAGGTCCTTAATGGTTTTTATGAGCATATTTGTAAAACCAAAAATAGCATTGGTGGGAAGTCCCTTGCTGTTACTCAGTCCTCTAATTGCATAGTAAGCCCTGAAAATGTAGGAACTTCCATCAATAATGGCAAGACCACCACGATAAGATCTCTTCCCAGCCATATCGGTTTTATTATATCACTCCACTGGAAAATCCAAAAAGAAACAAATTTTTCACCATTCAGATATTTTTTAAAAAATTTTTCTTTCGAGAGATAAGTTTTTGATAACATATTGAAATCAAAAGATTAATTTCTACTGTCAGATCTGGCAGGAACCTTGCGTTTATAAACTGAACATAAAAGGAGGAGAAAATTGTGGTACAGATCAACAGAACATTTTGAAAAGAGAAGGAAACAGAGGGGACTGAGAAAACAAATGCTTTCTTTTATTCTGAAGTATGGAATTGAGGTGGAACGGGCAGGGGCAATTTTCATATTTATTGAACTAAAAAAGTTACCACCCGCTTTGAGGAAAAGCGAATTTGCAAGAAAAGCTTCAAAATGGCTTATTGTTCAGTCACCATCTGGGGAATTGATTACCTGCTACGCAACTTCCAGGCCCTTGGAAGTAATAAAGAAAAAGACAAAACTGGATTTGAGAAAAACAGGGAGCTTGACTATTTAAGAAGGTTGATATAAAAAAGAAATAAACGATCCGGAGGTGTAACCATGTCCTGGTTTGGAAAATTAGGAGGAGCAGGCCTTGGATGGCTACTTGGAGGACCCATTGGCGGCCTGATCGGTGCAGCACTGGGACACATAGTTGATGAGGCGGTTGAGGAGGAAAACAGGAAAAGGGATATCAACAGTGAAAACTACCAGTTATCTGATGAGGATATTCAGCTCATCTACATCACATCAATCATTGCAATGATGGCCAAAATTGCCAAGGCTGATGGGATAGTATCAAGAGAAGAAGCAGATTTTGTAAAAGCTTTTATGATTAACGATATGGAACTTACCGGAGAATTGTATGAATACGCAAAAAATGTTTTCAATTCAGCAAAAAATGATAATTACTCTATAGAAGAATATGCTCATCAATTTAAAAAGTTAACAGATTTTGATCCTCAGATGAGATACAGCATGTTGAATTTACTCTTTAACGTGGCAGCTGTTGATGGAATACTTGATCCCGGAGAAGAGGTGCAACTTAAAAAAGTTGCCGATGTGTTTGGTATTAAGCAGAACGAATTTGAGGAACTGAAGAAAATCTACTGCAATATAGAAGATCTCACCAGGTATTACAACCTGCTTGGCTGCAGGGATACGAATGTTTCACTGGAAGAAGTGAAAAAATGCTATCTTGAAAAAGTAAAAAAATATCATCCCGATACCCTGGCAGGAAAGGATCTACCAGAGGAAATTATTAAACTGGCAGAGGAAAAATTCAAAGAGATACAGGAAGCATACGATAAAATTTTGGGAAGGAGATAGTTAGCCCTCAATCCCTGGCGCCATTTGGTATTCCATAAATTGGGGATATACCTCGTTTCCTCTATAATTTTATGCTAAAATTATCACAAGTATTAAAAAGGAGGGGTTACCAATGAAGAAAAGCCTGGTTCTGCTTGTTGTTCTTATTTTTCTCGCTGGTCCGGGTCATCTTTTTGCAACAACCACCTATTTAAATTCACTGAATATCCCTGTATGGGCCACCAACGATGATTTCATTGCACAGAGCATGTTTCCCCAGTTGATACCGGTTTTTTCAAAAAGATTTGTTCTTGAATACTCTGGCACAAATATATGGGGATACACTTATCTACCACTTCTATCTGGCAACGCTGCGCTGATATTAAACAGACCATATTCTGGTTCCATAGCAAACGGTACCAATGTTTTTGGCGCTGGTTACTCAATGAATCTGGGATCCCTTGGCAGGGGAGGATTTATTTTAACTTTTGGCAGGAATTCAAATGATTACACGGAACTTCCAACTGATGTACCCAAAACCAAAGGAGGAAGTGAAAATTATTCCTCATCAGGTCATGTGGGATTACTTGCAGGAATAAGTTTACATCCGGGCATGCCGGTAGACCTCAGCCTCGGCATAAGTTTCCCATATGAACACATTTCCAGCAACATCAACGATGATTCAGGCCATACCATTGCATCTTCCCTTGATAACAGCAACGGATTTGGATTAAGTCTTAATGGAAGAACCAGAATAAACAAGTTCAGAATATATGGAAATATCAATTACCAGTACTCAGGGAGAGAAACCGCCAACAAGACTTGGGGAGGTGCGACCTATGATCTATTAACTGAAAACTCTTCCGATGAATCTGATAATAAAATTGATATTGCCGGAGGAATTTCCTACCCTCTATCACCAGTAAAAGGACTTCTCATCAGAAGCGGTGCAACAGTTGATATTGGATATGAGGGTTTTACAAAAGATCAACATCTATATGTAAGAGATGTTTCAAGTACGACCATAACTCCTGAGGATAGATGGAGCCTCAATTTCACACTTGATGCATTTTTAAGCGGAGTCATGAATATTTACAAATCATGGTATCTGCTCGGTGGAATAAGAAAAATTATCTTCTATTCATATTCCCGAAGCAAGAGCCTGAACCAGAATGACAAGATTACATCTGCCCATTCAAATTCAATATTCTCCTCACAACCCACATCCATTGCAATGGGAATAAGGGGGAAGATTGGTTTTATCAAACTGGATTTTACACTGAATACCAATGCAATTCTTAATGGGACCTATATTCTGAGCGGTGTGGCAAATTCACTTTTTGCCCGTTTCGCAATTTCAGTAATCTGGTAGGAGAATGCCATGATTATTTATGAAGATGAAAATGTAAAGTTAACCATTGTCAATGGAGGGAACTTCCGCCTTGATGGTGGTGCCATGTTTGGTGTTGTACCGAAGGTGATGTGGGAAAAATTGATTGAGGTCAATGAAAAGAACCAGATACCCATGGCCACCAATTCCCTTCTCATAACATTTAAAAACGACAGAAGAAATATACTTATTGACACGGGAAATGGAGACAAGTACACGGAAAAAGAGAGAAAAATATATGACTTTGAAAAAAGAACTATCACAGATGCTCTGAGAGAGGTGGGAGTTGCACCTGAGGATATAACAGATGTGGTACTGACTCATCTCCACTTTGACCACACTGGAGGTTCAACTATTCTGAAAAACGGAGAAGCCGTTCCAACCTTTCCCAATGCCACATATTACATCCACACAGATCAGTGGGAGCATGCCCTCAACCCAAACGAGAGAGACAGGGCAAGCTACCTTTCCTGGAACTATCTGCCCCTTATGGAAAATGGTCTTGTAACCCTGCTGGAAGGAGAAACAGAAATAGCAGATGGTGTTGTTGTAATCCCGACTGAGGGGCACACCCCGGGTCATCAGAGTGTTCTCATCACAACCCGGAGCGGTAAAAAATTTTTCTACGCAGGGGACCTAATTCCAACCTCAAGACACATCCCCCTTCCTTACATTATGTCGTATGACCTGTATCCTGTGACAACTCTGAAAGTGAAGAAGGATATTCTTCTGCAGGCAATTGATGAAGACTGGACTATAATCTTTGAACATGACTATGATACACCTGTGGGAAAAGTGGAATTAAATGAAAAGGGAAAATTTCAGCTCAGGAGGATATAATGGATTTTATGTACAACGAAGTGCAGGAGATGTTAAAAGATTCCATAAAAAGGTTTGTTGAAAAAGAAGTTTCACCACATGTGGATGAATGGGAAGAAAGAATGGAATTTCCCATTGAAGTTATGAAAAAACTTGGAGAAAATGGTTTTCTGGGGATCCCATATCCCGAAGAATACAATGGACAGGGGCTGGGATATCAGGAGTACATAATTGTCCTTGAAGAAATAGCCAGAGCCTCTGCCTCCCTTGCTATAGCTGTGGCAGTCAATGGCCTGCCCCAGCTGATAATTGACAAATTTGGCAACGAAGAACAGAAAAGAAAATATCTTCCAAAACTCAGCACGGCAGAGATAACTGGAGGTTTCGCCCTCACAGAACCTGATTATGGTTCAGATGCAAAGAGCATAAAGACCTTTGCGGAAAGAAGAGGAGACAGATACATCATAAATGGAACCAAGAGGTTCATCTCCCAGGCAGGGGTTGCCGACCTCTACATACTTCTTGCAAGGACTCAAAACACCGGTTCTTCTCACGACATAACCGCCTTCATCATCACAAAGGATATGAAAGGAATAACCTTTGGTAAAAAAGAACGAAAAATGGGGCTCAACGCAACGGCAACAAGGGAAATCTATCTGGAGGATGTTGATGTACCTGTTGAAAATGTGGTGGGAAAAGAGGGTTATGGATTTAAGATAGCAATGATGGCTCTGGATTCTGGAAGAATAACAATTGCTGCGACGGCCATTGGCATCGCAGAGGCTGCAAAGGATTGTGCCCTCAGGTATGCTGTAACGAGAAGGCAATTTGGAAAACCAATTGTGGAATTTCAGGGAGTGAGTTTTCCCCTAGCGGACATGGAGACAAAGATAAATGCAGCGCGACTACTCACTCAGAGGGCCGCCTTTCTAAGGGACAGAGGTCTCCCCTATTCCAAAGAAGCTGCAATGGCAAAGCTATTTGCTACTGACATAGCCATGGAGGTTACAACCAATGCCGTTCAGGTAATGGGAGGGAATGGTTACATGAAGGATTACCCGGTAGAAAGATATATGAGAGAAGCAAAAGTGATGCAGATAGTGGAAGGTACCAATCAGATTCAGAAACTGGTCATAAGCAGACACATGGTCAGGGAAATTTCAAGAACTCTCTGAGTCTTCTTTCCCCTCTATTTCATCTCTTTTAAACCTTGAATTGCAGGATGGACACTGGTAATAGTAGGATTTTCCTCTTCCCTTTTTCTTTACGAGGATGGGGTAACCACATGAAGGACAGGGGTGGTCCACCGGCTCATCCCATAAGGCAAATTTACACTCAGGATACCTGCTGCAGCTGTAAAAAATTTTACCCTTACCTGTCACCCTCTCAACAATTTCGCCTTCACCACACTGGGGACACTTTATCTTCAATGAGTAGGGAGCAGTATAGTTGCACTTTGGATATCTCTCACACGCCAGATATCTCACTCCTCCCTTTCCCCTCTTAATAATTAATCTGCTGCCACACACCGGGCACTTCTCATCAGAATACTCTATCTCTTCAGGCAGGGGTCTTGTGTACTTACACTCCGGATATCTGCTGCACGCAAGAAATTTTCCATACCTGCCATATCTCACCACAAGCTTCGCACCACAGACAGGACACTCCTCATCGGTTACCTCAACCCCCTCCTTCTTTATGTTTTTCATCTCCTCCCTGGCTCTTTCAAGATCCCTTTCAAATTTGCTGTAAAACTCTCTGAGATCCTCAACCCAGTCCCTTTTCCCCTCTTCAATCAGATCAAGTCTCTCCTCCATCTCCGCTGTGAACTTCTCATTCATTATGTCAGGAAAACTCTTATCAAGCAGTTCCGTTATAAGGAAGCCCAGATCAGTTGGAACAAGGAAATTCTTCTCCTTTCTTACATAGCCCCTCTCCTGAATCGTAGAGATTATCGTAGCATATGTTGAAGGTCTTCCTATCCCCTTCTCTTCCAGTTCCCTGACAAGGGTACCCTCATTAAATCTTGGCGGAGGCTTTGTAAAATGCTGTTCAGGGGTTATCTTTAGCACATCAAGTTTCTCACCCACCTTCACTTCTGGAAATATCATTTCACCATTTTCCTCCTCCTGCTCCCTGTACACCTTCAGGAAGCCAGGAAAAATCAACTTCTTTCCTGTAGCAGTAAATGTGTATTTTCCAGCTCTGATGGTTATGGTATGCTGATCATAGCGGGCAGGAGGCATCTGTGATGCGACAAACCTCTCCCAGATAAGTCTGTAAAGTCTGAAACTATCCTTATCAAGGTACTGCTCAATGGAGTCAGGGGGATAATCCATAGAAGTAGGTCTTATTGCCTCGTGGGCATCCTGAGCAGCATTTTTATTTTTAAACTTATTAGGTGAGGAAGGAAGAAATTCCTCCCCATACTTTTCCCTGATAAAATCTCTAACCATTGAAACTGCTTCATCGGCAATTCTTACAGAATCGGTCCTCATATAGGTAATTAACCCCACCGTTCCATACGGTCCAAGGTCAACGCCCTCATAGAGTCTCTGTGCAATCATCATTGTTTTTTTCGCACTGTAGCCAAATCTTCTTGAAGCTTCCTGCTGGAGAGTGGAGGTTATAAAGGGAGGAGGAGGATTCCTCTTAACTTCCTTCTTCTCCACCTTTTCAACGACAAAATCGCTACTTTCAAGATCAGAGAGTATAACCTTTACCTCTTCTTCACTCTTTATCTCAGCTTTTTTACCCTCAATTTTGCTGAGTCTGGCTGTGATTTCAGGAGGAGTTGAAGCTTTCAGAAGGGCAGTGACTGTCCAGTATTCCTCAGGCACAAATTCTCTGATTTTCTTTTCTCTCTCACATATAATCTTGACAGCCACAGATTGAACTCTCCCTGCACTCAATCCCCTCTTAACCTTTTCCCACAGAAGGGGACTCAAATTGTAACCAACAAGTCTGTCCAGAATCCTTCTCGCCTGCTGAGCATTAAAAAGATTTTCATCAAGGTCCCTGGGATTGTTTATTGCATCCTCGACTGCTCTCTTTGTAATTTCGTGAAAAACCGCTCTTTTTATGGGCTTATCCTTCACCTTTTTTCTTATTTCCTCTGCTATGTGCCAGGCTATAGCTTCACCTTCCCTGTCAGGATCGGGAGCCAGGTAGATCTCGTCAACCTTTGCAGCAGCATCCCTTATCTCCTTAATTACCTTCTCCTTTCCTTTAATCGTGATGTAGGTAGGTTTAAAATTATTTGTTACATCAACTCCCAGGGAATTTTCAGGAAGATCCTTTACGTGACCCTTCGATGCCTTTATTACAAAATCCTTACCCAGAAATTTTGAAATTGTTTTTACCTTGGTGGGGGACTCAACCACAAGAAGTTTCTTATTCATCTACACCTTTCTTCTGAAAAAATTTGGATGTGTCTCTTCAATGTAACCCTTTATCTGCAGGTTAAAAAGGATATCCATGAGTTCTCCAAAACCTTTTTTACTCATATTCAGAAGAGCATCAAAGTGAACTCCGTCTTTCTCAATCAGTTCAAAAACTTCCCTTTCTCTATCATCCAGTTCTGGTAATTGTATATTTAAAAAATTTTTTTGCAACCCCAGGTCCCTGAGAAAATCCTCCGTATCAAGAAAAGGTACAGCCCCCATTTTGATAAGGTAGTTGGTTCCTCTGCTCCTGTCGGAAAATATTGAACCCGGCACAGCATATACCTCCCTGTTTTGCTCAAGGGCATACCTGGCTGTGATAAGTGCCCCACTTCTCTCACCAGCCTCAACAACTATCACAGCTTTTGACACTCCACTGATAATCCTGTTTCTCAAATAAAAGTTTTGTTTAAAAACCCTCGATCCCGGGAGATACTCGGAAAGGATGAGACCTCTCTCCGCTATTTTTTCAGCAAGCTCCTCATGCCTTCTGGGGTAGATTCTATCAGGTGGAGATGGTAAAACAGCAATTGTCTTTCCCTGTGACTCAATAACGGATTTGTGGGCAACTGCATCAATTCCTCTCGCAAGTCCACTCACCACCGGGATATCAGCTTCCGCCAGCTCAGATGCAATTTTCTCTGTGACTTCCTCCCCATAGGAGGTGGGCTTCCTTGTTCCCACGATTGCCACAATATTTTCCTTCAGAAGAGATAAATCTCCCTTATAGAAAAGCACCGGCGGCGGGTAATCTATCTCTCTAAGCAGTGAGGGATACTCTTCATCCCACATGGAGAGGAGGTCCCACCCCATTCTGTCAAGATCCTCAAGCAATTTGAGGGATCTCTCAAGCAACTCTTCAACCGAATACTCACCCTTTAACAATCTGTGCTGCCTGTAATTTTCCCATGCTTCTCTCGGAGTCTTAAAGTTCTCCACAAGATTTTTTAAATGGGAAAAGCCAATCCCCTTCTGCCATAAAAGGACCAGTGCATACAGCTTACTTTCTCTGAAATCCATGCTTTCATTTTATTTTTCATTGAATTTTTGTCAATTTTTTACAAAGAAGGAAATAGTGAGATGGTTCCCTCACAAGTTGACAAATGAATCATAATTTAATAGGATTAAAGCATGAAGGGCAGGCTATATGTTGTTCTCGCACTTATTTTTCCAGCATTCCTCTTTTCCGAAACAGGTAATCTTCCATACTTTACTCAACACTATCTAAAATGGGGAGCCGGAAGTAAAATCAACTATTTTTACTTTTCACCTTCAAACTCACCTGGGGAGTATCAGAAAACTGGAATAAAAATTTTCGGTTTTTATTCACCTCTGACAGAAGCTGTTTTTGAAGCAGGATGGAGTGCATCCTTCACAAGGAGATCATATCCTTCAGTTGAGTGGCTTTCTGCCACTGGAGACCTTGATCTGAACACTTTTTACAAAATTAAACTCAGACAAAATTTGAGCCTCTGGCTAAATGCAGGACTTTACCTTTTTGCCCCTGTTAAAGATCAGAGCACCTATGGTGACACTTCAAGTTACTTATTCAATCTTATTCTCAATTATATCTCTGGAAGGCTTACCTTTACCGGTAACTTCGGGTACTTCTACGACAGAAGAATAAATTTTATTGATAGAGAACCTGACCTCTTTGAGAGGATGGCATGGGAAGAAGTTGACTACACCTGGAGTCCCTTTTCAATCGGGGCAATTTATAATCTATCCCGTTTTTCACCATTTATTCTCTTTGAAGGTGAAAAACTCTATGGAAGCGGAGTCCCCCTCTTTATATCAACGGGTGTTAACCTTGAAATTACTCCCTGTATAACTGTTACCCCTGTGGCAGAGTGGAAGCTTTACAGAAAAAGCATAGAGGGATACCCGGAAAAGGGCAATGTTACTCTGGAACTCACCATTTTCTATCATCCACCACAGATCTCTTCTTCAAAGAAAAAAATTCAGATCTCATTAAAAAAGAGAGCCGAACTCACAATCAGTGTTAAAAATGTCAAAGGGAAGGCAGAGGTCAAATTAAATGGCGTAACTCCAGATATCAAGCAGGACAATACATTTAAATACCTGGATCTACTTCCTGGGAAATATTCCCTTACAATCAGTGCAGAAGGATACAGAAGCCTTACAACCGAAGTGACATTGCAACCTGACGAGAAAAAAGTGTTAGAAGTTGAACTGAGAAAAATCATTTTGCCGGGAAGTATCCTTGGATTTGTAACAACTTCAGGGATCCCCGTAGAAAATGCTAAAGTAAAAATAAGTGGCCCTGTAACCTCCACCACATACACAGACAGAAATGGGATGTTCAAAATAAAGGGACTTCCTCCTGCAACCTATTCAATAACGGTTACTGCTCCCGATTATCAGGCTTCTCAGCAATTTGTGGAAGTTGAATCAGGTACACAGGAGGTGGTGAGAATAAATCTCAAAGAGATAGAATTCCCTCATGCCATAATAACTCTGAAAATCGTCACAGAGAAAAGAGAACCAGTTAAAGAATACAAATTCAATGTTAAAGCCTCTAAATTCAGAGTGTTAAAACATGAACCTGGAGAGCTAAAATTGAAAGTTTCACCTGGAGAGATCTCAATTTCCATTTCTGCACCCGGGAGGAAAGAAAAACACCTTAAATTTTCTGTTGAAGATGGTGATGAGATTGAAACGACTGTTAAACTGAAAAAAGTGAGGTGAAAAAATGGCAAAGTTGAACACTGTGGTTAAAAGAGAAGTAAAAATAAAAGCTCCTGTGGAAAAAGTTTTTGAACTCCTCTCAGATTATGAGAGATCCGCATCTCATGTTCCTGACCTTGAAAAGATAGAAAAGAGAGGAGAAATTTACCACTGGGAATTCAAGCCTGTGGGAGTAAAGGGAATCAATGTCAAAGTTCAGTACGATGTAAGATTCTCAAATATTCCTCAAAAGGAAGTTTCATGGGAAACGATTCCCGGGAGTGGAAATGCCGAGGTAAAGGGAAAATTCGAATTAAAGGGTGAAGGTGACGAGACATCTGTCACCCTCACCATGGATGTAACTGTTGATGCCCCCATTCCCAGATTGATGACAAAACTTGCAAAGCCAATCCTGGAAAGTGAAATAAAAAATCTTGTTGAGGGATACCTGACCAACATAAGAAAAACCCTTGAGGGATAGTCACTCCTCAACTTCCTCTTCCACTTTTTCTTCGTTGTTGAATCTGTCCCGCACATGAAGTTTACCTGAAAGGGGAATGCAATTCAGATAGATATTCAGTGATCCATCCCTGTTTTCAAAGGCAGTCCCGATTTTCTGCCAGATGTCTCTACCTTCTTTACCCTCAATGATAACATAAACATCTTTCATACCTCACCTCCTCAGGTCTGAACTTTTATTCTGAAATTTAACCTGTCAAGCATCCTGTACTGAATTGCCTCTGTCAGATGATGCTCCCTTATTTTCTCCTCCCCTTCAAGGTCTGCAATGGTACGGGCGACTTTTATCACCCTGTGAAAAGCTCTGGCACTGAGTCCAAATTTCTCCATTGCAATCTCAAGTATTCTCTTTTCCCCTTCTCCCAGAGGTGCAAATTTCTCTATCAGAGAAGGTGTCAGCATCCCATTGGAGTGGATTCCATACTTCCTGTACCTCTCCCACTGAATTTTTCTTGCTTTCAACACCCTCTTTCTTATCCTGAGAGAAGTTTCCCCTTTTTTTATAGTTGAAAGGTCTCTGTATTTGATTGATGGAACCTCAATCTGAAGATCAATTCTATCAAGCAGAGGTCCAGATACCCTCTGCTGATACCTCTGAATCTGGGATACACTGCAGGTACACTGGTGATACGGGTCAGTAAGATAGCCGCATGGGCAGGGATTCATTGCAGCCACAAGCATGAATCTCGCGGGGTAAATGACTGTTCCCGAAGCCCTTGTAACTGTAACCACACCATCCTCAAGGGGCTGTCTCAATACTTCAAGAACATTTCTCTTGAATTCAGGCAATTCATCCAGGAAGAGGACACCATTATGACTGAGTGTAACTTCACCGGGTCGGGGAGGATTCCCACCTCCTATCAGCCCCACATCCGAGATAGTGTGATGTGGTGATCTGAAGGGCCTTGTTGTGATAAGGGAATCATCCTTTTTAAGCAAACCTGCAATGGAATATATTTTTGTTGTTTCAAGGGCTTCTTCAAAGTTCATGGGAGGAAGTATTGTTGGAATTCTCTTTGCAAGCATTGACTTCCCGGAGCCCGGTGGACCCACCATCAGTATGTTATGGCCTCCAGCAGCCGCTATTTCGATAGCTCTTTTTGCCTGCTCCTGTCCCTTAACCTCGGAAAAATCAATGGAGTAATCAGGATAGAGGGTCCTCTCCTCACCCCCGGAAGAAATTACAAATCCTGCCTTTCCCTCATTCAATCCCTCAATGATTTCTGTGATGTTCCCCACTCCCCAGACGGGTAGATTGTTCACAATCAGGGCTTCTCTGAGATTTTCTGCTGGAATTAAAAGCTTGAGATTCAGATCCCTTGCCAGGAGGGCAACGGGTAGTACCCCCCTCACCTTTCTCAAATTTCCATCAAGGGAAACCTCTCCAACAACCATGAGCGATTCCAGCCTGCCCGGGTCAACATATCCCAGCCCAGAGAGTATACCAAGGAGGATTGGCAGGTCGTAAAAAGTTCCTTCTTTTTTAATACCTGCTGGTGCCAGATTTACCACAATTTTCTTTGAAGGCAGAGAGAGGCCAGTGCTTGAGATGGCTGACCTTATTCTCTCTCTGCTCTCCTTAACAGCATTATCTGCAAGTCCAACAATAACAAAGGTTGGAAAAGCTGAGGTGGAAATGCTCACCTCAACCTCAACCTCCACTGCCTCAACTCCCCTTATAGTGGCTGAACTGATTTTTATCACCTCCATGCTTGCAATTTTACAAAATATTGAGTTTTTGTCAAGAAATTTTTATTATAAAATAAATTGATTTTAAACCACGATTCTGTATAATTGAGTCAGGATGTTTCCAAGAGAAAGATTGATAAACAGTGGGGCTTCATCCCTTTCAGATTATGAGCTTCTGGCAATTATTCTGAGAACAGGCAGAAAGGGTGAGGATGTTTTGACACTTTCTAGAAAAATAATCAACAAATTTAATGGATGGAGAGGCCTGGAAAAAGCTGGAATCAGAGAACTTGCCACGACTGAGGGTATAGGTATTGCTAAAGCTGTCACCATCAAAGCGGTCTTTGAGATATGCAGAAGATTATCTATGGAGAGTGTGCGGAAAAGAAGAATCACATCTCCAGAGGATGCCTTCAGTTTCATAAAACCTCTTATCTGGAATGAGGAAAGGGAGAAGCTAATGGTTGTTATGCTGGATAACAAAAACCAGGTCATAAAATATGAAATACCGGGAATAGGAAGTGGCAACGGGATTGTGCTGACACCGAGAGAAATTTTTATTTCAGCAGTTAAAGAGAGTGCGAGCGGAATAATCCTTGGTCACAACCACCCATCTGGCGATCCCACACCTTCAAAGGCGGATATTGAGTTCACGAAGAGGGTTAAGGAAGCCGGGGAGATTCTGGGAATAAGACTGCTCGATCACATCATTGTCGGGAATAACTCTTTCAGGAGCATGAAAAATATGGGGATTATTTGATCAGGCAATTTTACCAAGTTCCAGTCTTTCACCCCACAATTTGAACATTTCCATTTTTACAGCCTGGTGATCATTCACAACGAGTTCAGGATCAGTGGAAATTATCTCTTCTGCCATTTCCCTTGCCAGTGCAAGGAGATCGTTGTACCTGATTATATCTGAGTAAGGAATCTCCTGCTCACCCGATTGCCTCGTTCCCAGTATCTCACCAGGACCTCTCAATTTTAAATCCTCTTCAGCAATTTTGAATCCATCGCCTGTCTTCTCAAGGATCCTCAACCGCTGATACGCCTGCCTGCCGGCATTTTTTCCAACTATCAGAAAACATACTGATTCTTTGTCACTTCTCCCCACCCTCCCCCTCAACTGATGCAACTGAGCAAGCCCAAATCTTTCAGCGTGCTCAATTACCATTACAGTAGCATTTGGAACATCAACACCAACTTCAATTACCGTTGTGCTGACGAGGATATCTATTTCGCCCCTCTGAAATTTCCTCATTATCCACTCCTTCTCCTCAGGACTCATTCTTCCGTGGAGAAGCCCCACATTGTAACCCTTAAAAATTTTTCTCAGGTTTTCAAACATCTCGGTGGCATTTTTCAGGTCAAGTTTTTCAGATTTTTCAATGAGAGGATAAACAAAATAAACCTGTTCCTTTCTTTCAAGAGCTTTTTTCACTTCAGAAAACACGAAGTTGATTCTCCGTTCTTCCACCACAAATGTTTTTACTGGCCTCCTTCCGGGTGGCATTTCATCCAGAATGGAGACATCCAGATCCCCATATGTGGTCATCGCAAGTGTTCGTGGAATGGGGGTGGCAGTCATAACAAGAACATCTGGGTTGGTCCCCTTGGAAACCAGTTGAGCCCTCTGGATTACTCCAAAACGATGCTGTTCATCAATTATCACATACCCTAATTTGTTGAATTCCACCTTTTCCTGAAAAAGGGCATGGGTTCCCACCACAATATTTGCACGACCATCTCTTATCGCCTCAACTATTGCATCCCTCTTTCTTCCCGTAACACTGCCCGTGAGGAGAGCAACCCCAATATCAATTTTTTCGAGAAAACTTCTGATATTGAGATAATGCTGTTCTGCCAGGATTTCAGTTGGAGCCATGAGTGCAACCTGATACCCGCTTTCAACCACATCAAGAGCAGTCACCAGTGCAACAAGGGTCTTCCCGCTCCCCACATCACCCTGAAGCAGTCTGTTCATGGGAAAGGGGGAGACCAGATCCCTCTCTATTTCTCCAATTACCCTTTTCTGGGCACCTGTCAGTTCAAACGGTAAAGAGGAAAGCAGTTTCTTCTTCAATTCACCTGAAAACTTAAAGGCAATTCCCCTCTCCTTTTTGTTTTTTTCCCGCCTGTAAACAAGAGCAAGCTGGAAGGGGAAAAAAATGGAAAACTTGATCCTTCTGTGATATGGGGTGTTTTCCTCCTTTAATTTTTCCGGTGAAAGATTATCAGGGGGAAAATGAAGCTTCTCAAGGGATTCTCTAAAAGAAGGAAGGTCAATTTTACTCAAAATCCTGTCTGGAAGGTAATCATCAATTTTAATCTGCTGAAGGTATGTTTTAATTTTCTCCCTTACTTTCTCCTGTGAAAGAAACCTCTCCTGGGGATAAATGGGTATTATTCCCGGAGAGTAGCTATCCTCCTTAATTAATTCGGGGTGAATGATGCTCTTATATCCCGAAAATGTGTCAAAAACAACTTTTCCAGCCACCAGAACCTCTTCCCCCTCTTTAAACATCTTTGAAGGGTAGACCCTGTTGTAGTTAAACCATACTAATTTCAGTGCCCCTGTTTTATCTTTAAGTATTACCTGATAAAACTTTTTTCCTCCGGGGGTTCTTACTTCTCCCCTGGATACAACCTTTCCCTTTATAACCGCCTCACTATTAACCATTGCATCAAAAACAGTGGTAATCCTTCTCCTGTCCACATACTTTCCCGGAAGAAAGAGAAGAAGGTCTCTAACAGATTTTACCCCATTTTTCCTGAAGTACTTTTCAAGCCTTCTGTCTTCAACTGCAAGGGGAGTAAAAAGGAACTTCACAAAGTCGACCTTTTCCCTCCACCTGTTCTGGCTTTTTCTGAATTCTTCAATAGACTTTATGGCTTCCTTTATTATTTTTTTCTTGAGTTCATCATCAGCCACATCATACTTCTCAAACAGGGTGACAAGGTGATGGGCAAGTACGCGATCCTCAGGTTTTTTAAGTTTTTTTGCCAGATTTCTGTAGTAATAATGAAGACCACGAATATTTTTAAGTTTTGAGGGATTCTCAATTATGAATTTGAGGGGTCTTTCAAATTCATTTAGATTTATTCCCTTCCCCTCCTTCTTCCACCTTCTTTTTTATTGCTTCGAGCAACTCATTAAGTCTGATTCCATGATTTTCAGCTGCATGGCGAATGGTTTCATAATTTAACCCCTTACAGTGAAGGCAGTCCATGTGATACTCAAGGAAGACCTCCTTTACTCTGGGGTATGCCTGAAACAGATCCTTCAACATGGTATTGGGTGCTATGGGAACATTTTTCTTCTTCTTTTTCTCCATGATCGCATCCTTTAAAAGACTTTTACCCTGAAGTACCTCTGCGGATTTTTCTTGATATCCTGAATAAGTGCCTTTATCTCCTTCAGAGTTTCACGGGTTTCATTCAGTGTGTCATTCATATTGTTGTAAAATTGTTCCTCCTTCACCAGCCTGCCCATATTACCCTTTCCACTCTCAATGTAAGCAATTATTCTGTCCAGCCTTTCAAGAATTTCATTTATTTTATCAAAGGGCTTCTGATTATGCAATAACTGACCCATCGTGCCTCTTCCATTTTTAACATCAAGAACAACACCGTTTATATTGTCATAAAGTTCAGAGCTTCGCATAAACTTACCAAGGGATGAATCTGCTTTGTTTAGCAACCTTGAAAATCTATCAAGATTTGCAAGAATGGAGGTTAACTCTGCATACAGCCTGTTATCATTAACCAGCAGGCCCAGACTCCCTTTACCTGCCCTTATGGCATTACCAATATCCTTCAAGTCCTCTATAATTTGCTGAAGGTTTCTGAGAGATGCTGTCGCTCCCGATACGAATTCAGTTATATCAAGAGGAGGAACCGTTTTTATGAAATCTCCATTCTGAAGGATTCTCTTTCCACTGCTACCAATTGTTATGGTAATTATTTTATTTCCCAGAAGTCCTTTTGTCTCAATGTACGCCCTTGAATCCTCCCGTATGTACTTTTTGTATCTTGTTTTAATTTTCATCACAACAACAAGTTCCTTGCTCTGAAGTTTCTCAGGAAATCTTATATCGGATACATAACCCACAGAGACACCAGATAACCACACAGGAGATCCTATAACAAGACCATTAACCTTTGGAAAGCGAGCCCTGAGTTCATAATAAGTGGAGAAGACACCTCCTCTCCTGCCAAGTAAAAAAACCACAACAATGAGAATTATGAGTGAAGTAAATACAACAATACCAACTTTCAACCCGGAAAGGGTATAATCTTTCCTTCTCATACCATCTCCTCTCTTCCAAGGAATTTTACAATGTAGGGATCTCTGCTTCTCTTAAAATCCTCCACACTTCCCTCAAATATGAACTTTCCATCTTTAAGCATCATCAATCTGTCAGCGAGGGAAAAAGCATATTCAAGCTCATGAGTAACTATTATTGAAGCAACCCTGTACTGTTCCTTCAACATGTTGATATGCCTCACAATTGTTCTTGCAGTTATGGGATCAAGACCTGTGGTTGGTTCGTCGTAGAATATTACTCCCGGTTCTCCCACCAGAGCCCTTGCAATAGCCACCCTTCTCTTCATACCCCCACTGAGATCTCCAGGCATCGCGTCAATTACACTCTCGAGCCCCACAATTCTCAGTTTTTCCCTGACAATCCTGTCAATATTTTCTTCCTTATATCCCTCTTCATACAATCTGAAACCCACGTTCTCCCTTACTGACATGTAATCAAAGAGGGCCCCCTCCTGAAAAACCATCCCTATTTTCCTCCTCACTTCAAACCATCCATCCTCATTCAGATCTGTAACATCCTTTCCAAAAATGTAGATTCTCCCCCTGCTGCACTTTTCAAGGCCGAGGAGAAGTCTTAAAATTGTGCTTTTTCCACTACCGCTTCCTCCAAGTATTACAAGATTTTCTCCCTCATACAGCCGCAGATTTACCCCTTTAAGAACTTCCCTCTCCCGGTAGGAGAACCATACATCCCTCATTTCAATTATTATCTGCCTGCTCACTTTAAAATCTCGTAAAAGATTTTTGTCAAAATAAAATCTGCCGCCAGAATGGAAATGAAAATCACAATAACAGATGTGGTTGTTGCACGTCCTACACCCTCTGTTCCTCCTTCCACTTCAAGCCCGAAATAGTTGCCAAAGAGACCTATTATTCCACCGAAAACAAGGGACTTTGTAATGTTATTTATCAGGTCAAGGAATTTAATACCCCTCAATACCTCATTCCAGAAAAAAACCGCACCTATGTTCAGATTAACACTTGCAAGAAAATAGGCACTCACCAGTCCGGAAAAGCAGAGCAGAATTATCAGAAGGGGAAGCATTATGGTTATGGCAAGGAATTTGGGTAAGATCAGTTTCCTTAGAGGATCCGTACCCAGGACCCTCATTGCATCAAGCTGATAGGTCACCTTCATTGATCCAATTTGCGAGGTGATTCCTGAACCAACCCTACCTGCAATCATAAGTGAACCCACAACAGGTCCGATTTCTCTTATAAGGGAAATTGTTATTGCCCGGGGAACAAGGCTGACTGCCCCTATCTTATGTACACCTATTGCCGCCTGAAGGGTCAGAACCAGGCCGAGGAAAATCCCCGTTAAGATTGTGATGGGTAGAGATGCAAATCCAAGGGAGTCCATTTCAAAAAGCAGATCCCGCCAGTAAAATGGCTTTGAAAAGGTACGCCTCAAAAGCTGCCAGAATAGAATTGTAATGTTTTGAATGTGGAAAAGAAGCAAATACATTGAATATATTATAGCATAGAATCAAACACCTCTGGAACAAAACTGGAAAATGTTTAAAATAATAAATGGATAGCCTGATGCAGGGGATCGCTCTCCGATCATTCGTGATCGGAGGGAGGAAAGTCCGGACTCCACAGGGCAGGGTGGCTGGTAACACCAGCCTCCCCGACCTTTAAGGGTCGGGGAAGGGAAAGCGCCACAGAAAACAGACCGCCATCTCCCGTATTTACGGGAGGGCAAGGGTGAAAAGGTGGTGTAAGAGACCACCGCCCCCGGTGGTAACATCGGGGGGCACGGCAAGCCCCACCCGGAGCAAGGCCAAACAGGGGGTGGCTGGCCCGGCCGTATTCCCCCGGGTAGGCCGCTTGAGTCCCGGTGGTGACATCGGGACCAGATAAATGATCCCCATCCCGCAGACATCTGCGGGACACAGAATCCGGCTTATGCATCAGGCTATCCACCCTCTTCAAAAAATCAGATCAATCAACAGGGAAAGAAGAAAAACACCACCTGTAATTCTTATCCACCACACCCCCCATGCCACATACCAGAGGGGCCAGAGGGGAACCTCCGCATCGGGATCGTCGGGTGAATATTTTTCCTTCAGATCTCGTGGAATCACATCTTCTGCCAGTTTGAAAGCCTCATGTTTATCCACTGGCGTTGGTGCATTGAGGGTTTTGAACAGTCTCATGGTTACGGGGATGGAAAGATAGGTAAGGTAGATCCACCATCCGGTGACTTTCAATAGGGGGAACAGAAAGATAACCAGATAGAAGGAAATGACGAGAATCTTCATTAAAAGGATACCCCTCTCCTTACCAAGAATAACAGGAAGAGTGTGAACCCCCTTTTCCCGATCCTTCTCAAGCTTATCCAGATGCTTACCCACCACCACGGCCGTTACGGCAAGTCCATACGGTATGGTGAAAAGCCACCCCCTCCAGTCCAGTTTTCCACCTATTGCAATAATGGTTCCACCAATTATAAGGGGTCCCCAGATAAAGAAGATAGCAGCTTCTCCAAGGCCCCTGTACTTGAGTTTAAGTGGTGGTGCTACATAAAAAACACTGATGGCAAGACCGATAACCGCAAAGAGCATAATACTCCAGCTAACAGTGACGCTCAAATAGAGGGCTATAAAAAAATCGATAATGTCCATCACAAGTACCAGCAGTATAAGACCTTTCTCAGAAATAAGACCCGATGTAATTGGATGGGGTGAGTATTCCTCCCTTACATATCCTTCTGTGTCAACTTTAAATTTCAGGTCGTAGTAATCGTTCACAAGATTATTTGCTGCATGGGCGAGAATCAGACCAGCAACAACCAGAATAAAATTAAACCAGTTTAGTGAATAGTGCTCCAGGACATAAAAGCCACCCAGCAGAGCTGAAATAACTGTCATAACAAAAACACAGGCCCTGGTAATAATCAGCCACCTCGAAACCGGATCAATGTTGCTGTAATCATCAAGGTTACATGTTCTCAGAATGAAAATCCATTTTCTCAACATTTTTTCCTCCAGAGATTGAATTGAAGTATACATCAAAAGAAAAATCAGGCAAATGTCCACTCCGGGGAATGAATCCATCCCACAGTCTGGAACTTATTTGCGATGAAATCTAAAATTATATATACTTAACTCAAAATTCAGGAGGAAGAGATGTTTGATTTTCTTGTAGAGAACTTGTGGGCTGCACCCCAGAGAGCTGGAGGGAGTGCAGCTGGAAGTCTCATAATGCTCCTTATTCTCTTTGCAATTTTTTACTTTCTCCTCATACTTCCCCAGCAGAGACAGGCAAAGAAACACAGAGAAATGATCGCCAGTCTCAAGAAGGGAGACAGGGTGGTAACTGCAGGTGGCATTATAGGGACCGTAGTGGGTGTGGCAGATGATACCATCACCCTTCAGATAGCCGACGGCGTAAAAATTAAAGTAGCCAAATCCTACATATCTTCAAAACTGGGCGAAAATCAATCCAGATAAACAGGAGTAAAAGATGAAGGTTAACCCCAGGGTTCAATTTATTATTCTTGCTATTCTCCTGATAATTTCATTCATTCTGATTCTTCCATCTTTTTCCGGTGTTCCTGAGTGGTGGAAAGGACTTCTGCCTGATCAGAAGATAAATCTGGGCCTTGACCTCAAGGGAGGTATGTACCTGGTTCTTGAGGTAGAATCTGACAAGGCTGTGGAAACGACTCTCGAAAACAGAGCCCAGCGGCTGAAAAAGGATATCCCTGAACTTCAGACGAAAATTCTTCCCGGTTTGAAAATCGCCATAAGCGTGCCACTATCCAAGGAAGATGAATTAAAAGCAAAGATTTCAGATGTCAGACTGAAAGTTGTTGACACTAAAATTGAAAATGATAAATTCACTCTCATTGCAACGCTCACCCAGAGGGAAATCAGAGAAATAAAAAATATGGCTGTTGAACAGAGCCTTGAAACAATCAGAAACAGAATTGACCAGTTTGGTGTGGCGGAACCTTCCATCCAGAGACAGGGAGAAGACAGGATCGCAGTTCAACTCCCCGGGATTAAAAATCCACAGCAGGCAATTGACCTCATTGGAAAAACAGCAAGGCTTGAATTCAAATTAGTTGATGATGAAAACATGAAAAAAATCAACATTCAGAAACTCGTTGATGAAGCCATAAAGGAAAATCCCAAGGCAAAAGATGATCCTGTCTTACTAAACAGGCTTCTGAAGGGGAAAATACCCGATGATGATGAGGTACTATTTGAAAGGAGAGTCGACAGAGAAACGGGTTATGTAACAAGAATTCCTCTCCTTCTCAAGAAGACTCCTCTCCTCACGGGGGATATGGTAAGTGATGCAAGGGTCAGGGAAAATTATCAGTTTAATGAACCATATGTGGCGATTGAATTCACCTCAGATGGTGCTGACCTGTTTGCACAGATTACAGGTGAGTATGTGGGTAAGAGACTTGCCATAGTTCTGGATAATACAGTCTACTCTGCTCCTGTCATAAGGGAGAGAATCCCGGGTGGCAGAGCCCAGATAACCGGTAATTTTACATGGGATGAGGCGAGAGAGCTGGCAATAGTCCTTAGAGCAGGTGCACTTCCTGCACCGGTTAAGATTCTCCAGAAATGGACAGTTGGTCCTTCACTTGGTGAGGACTCCATAAGAAGAGGCATCATGGCCACGATTGTTGGAGGAATTTTAGTGGTAGTATTCATGGCAATTTACTATGGTGTAAGTGGAATAATAGCCGACTTTGCCCTGATCCTCAATTTAATCTTCATGCTTGCAATTCTGGCTGCCTTTCAGGCAACTCTGACGCTTCCGGGTATTGCAGGTATTGTTCTCACCATAGGTATGGCAGTGGATGCGAACATTATCATATTTGAAAGAATCAGGGAGGAACTGAGGGCTGGTAAAACTCCAAGAGCGGCAATCGATGCAGGTTACAGCAGAGCAGTAATCACAATTTTGGATGCCAATGTGACCACTCTCATCGCCGCCATCGTTCTTTTCCAGTTTGGTTCAGGACCGGTCAAGGGCTTTGCTGTGACACTCTCCATAGGAATAATAACATCCATGTACACAGCCATCTTTGTTACGAGAGCCATTCAGGAATTCATACTGGAAAAAAGAGCATCTCCTCAGACCATCAGTATATAGTAGCAGGAGGATAAAATGCCACTTGAATTTATCAAACCGGGAACGATTATAAGGTTTCTCAATTACCGGAGGTTTGCCTATCTCTTTTCCGGAACCCTTATCGTCATTTCCATAATTTCCTTCTTCTTCGGACTGAACCTTGGTATTGATTTTGCAGGCGGGACTGAACTGCACATAAAGTTCAACAGGAATGTGAAAATATCTGAATTGAGAAAAACCATAGAGTCTCTCCATCTTGGTGATGTATCCATTCAGAGATTTGGAGAAATGGGGGCAAATTCCTTTCTTGTAAGGGTTGAGAAGACAAGTTCAAGTCTAAAAAAGGGCGTCAGTAACATTGTAAGTGAGGCTCTGGAGAAAAAATTTGGGAAAAATTCCTTCAAAATTCTCAGGGAGGAATCAATCGGACCCAAGGTTGGAGCTGAACTCAGGAGAAAAGGTATTGAAGCCATCTTATTTGCCCTTATCGGTATTCTCATATATATTGCACTCAGATTTGAGTTCAGTTTTGCTGTGGGAGCAGTTCTTGCCCTTGTTCACGATGTCACAATAACTGCAGGAATGATGAACATTCTCCACAGGGAGTTCAATTTAACGACGATTGCTGCACTCCTCACAATTGTTGGATACTCCCTCAACGACACAATTGTGGTTTTTGACAGAATAAGAGAAAATATGAGAAAGCTTAAAGACAAAGTGAAGGATCTGGCGGAGATCATGAATATCAGCATAAGTGAAACCCTTTCGAGAACAGTCCTCACATCTCTGACCACTCTGCTGGTGGTAATTGCCCTTCTGGTTCTGGGTGGAGACATAATCAGGGACTTTGCCCTTGCTCTTTTCATTGGAATCGTAATAGGTACCTACTCTTCAATTTTCGTCGCAAGTCCACTCGTTCTTGCCTGGGATAGCTACACCAGGAAAAGAAAAAAGAAGGGGAGGAGTTGACGGACAAGAAATGGGTCAGAAGAAACTTTGACCCGGACGCTTCACTGAGGATTTCAACAGAACTCAATTTACCCCGGGAAATAGGAATGCTGCTATCAGCCCGGGGAATTTCCACGACGGAAGAGGCAAAAATATTTCTCTCACCTTCCCTAAGGGATCTTCCAGATCCCTTCCTCTTCAGAGAGATGGAAAAAGCTGTAAAAAGAGTGGCAAGGGCAATTGTAAATGAAGAAAAAATTGCCATTCATGGTGACTACGATGTTGATGGTATAACGAGTACCGCTCTCCTTTACTTATTTCTAAAAGAGGTGGGAGCAAGAAATGTTTCCTACATACTCCCAAACAGAATAACGGACACTTATGGCCTCTCAATGGAAGCTGTAAAGGTGTTATATGAAAAGGGAGTCACCGTTCTGATAACTGTGGATTGTGGTTCATCGAGTTACAGAGAAGTTGAGTTTGCCCAATCACATGGAATGGATGTCATAATAACTGATCACCACCAGATTGGTGATAGAGTTCCCCCGGCTTTTGCCCTTCTCAATCCTAACAGAAAGGGTTGCTCCTTCCCATCAAGGGAACTGGCAGGAGTTGGAGTTGCCTACTACTTTGTAATAGGATTGAGAAGCTATCTGAGAAGAACAGGTTTCTTCAGAAGAAGAGAAGAGCCCAATCTAAAAAAGTATCTTGATCTGGTTGCCCTGGGAACAATAGCGGACATTGTACCTCTTACAGGTGCAAACAGGATTTTTGTTAAAAAGGGGCTTGAAGTCCTGGAGGATACAAAAAGACCCGGGCTTGTGGCATTGAAAAAAGTGGCGGGGATTGAAAACAGCAGGATAACTCCCTACACAGTTGGTTTTATTATTGCACCCCGACTCAACGCCTCGGCGAGACTGGGAGACACAGAACTACCATTCCGTCTGCTCATCTCAGAAAATCTTGAAGAGGGAATCGTGATTGCAAGGGAACTGGAAAAGAGAAACAGAGAGAGACAGGAGCTTGAAAGACTCATAGAAAAGGAGGCCCTTGAACACTACTCATCCTCAGGAGATGCAGAAGGGAGAAAAACACTGGTCCTTTACAATCCGGAGTGGCATCCGGGCATAATAGGACTGGTGGCTTCAAGACTCGCTGAAAGATTCAGAAAACCCACCTTCATACTTGGAAACAAGGGAGATGTAACTGTGGGTTCAGGACGATCATTACCAGGGATTCATCTGTTTTCTGTGCTTAAAGAGATGGAAGACCTCTTTATAAGCTATGGTGGGCACAGTATGGCAGCAGGTTTAACCATTGAAGAGGAAAAGATTCCCCTGTTGATTGAAAGAATTGAAGAGGTTGTTTCCCGAATAGGAAGGGATCTGGAGATTGTTGAAACTTACGATTTCGATCTTCAGCCTTCCAGGTTGAGTATGGAATTAATGGAAGGGATAAATCTTCTCCAGCCTTACGGTGAAGGAAATCCTGAGCCGCTTTTCAGGGCAAGGAATCTGACGGTCCAGAAAAGATACATGACATCCACCGGCAACCACCTGAAACTTATTCTTGAAGATGAAGATGGAAAACGCTTTTCAGCAATTGCTTTCAGGTGGAAGGGAGACACACCACCTGAGGAAAGCAAAGTGGAGATAATTTACACCCCCCACATTAACACCTACAACGGATTTAAAGAGATAGAACTACACATTGCTGACATTCTCAGATAAAGCCTTGCTGACACCCCATTTAAAGAAAAATGGACCAAGTATCTCATTAATTACTGCAGAAGCAACTACCAGACCTGCAATTACTCCAAACTGTGGAAACATTTTTTCAAAAATCACCGCCAGCCCTATGCTCACTCCTGCCTGAGGGACAAAACCGGTGAACAAATAATACTTCAATGTCTCTTTTTTGAGTGCAAAATAGGTAGCAACAAAGAGAAGAATTACCCTTATGAGAACGATAAGGGCAGCAATAAATCCAATTTTCAAGATAACATCTATTTCAAGAGAGGCGCCTGCCAGACTGAAAAAGATTGTGTAGAGGGGTAGAGAACCCTTCTCAATCACCTCAAGCAGCTCATCTCCTTTTTTTGACAGATTTTCAACTGAAAAACCAAAGAAAACTGTTGCCACAATGTAGTTAAATGGGAGATCAAGAGAAATTTCATAAATCACAAGCAAAAAGAAGAGAAGAAAAACAAAGGAGTATTTCCCCATATATTTCAAAAGAGATGAATAAAGCCATCCTGAGAAGAACCCCAGCAGGAGAGAAGCAACTATCCACAGAATTGAGTTCCACCCTCCCCCTGTTACAATTGATCCAAGGGCAGCAAAGATAAAAATTATAAGGATATCTCTCATTATGAGGATTGAAAGAACAAGAATGGGAAATCTTCCCTCAAGTTCATATTCACTTATCAGAGCCATTGGAACAGCAGGAGAAGAAGTTGTGAGTATCAATCCAACGAGAATTGCCACAACAACACCTGTCTTGAAATAAAGGTAAATAAAGATTCCCATAATGGCCGGGATTAGGAGGAGGTGTATTAAAATAGTTCTTGATATCACCATCAGATTACTTTTTATGGAAGTAATGGAAAGTTCCCTTCCCGCTGAAATCGTTATGAGTCCAAGAGCAAGTTGCGTTATAAACTCAAGATTTTTTATATCTCCGTGTGAAAAAATATGCATCACCCCTGGACCGAACAATATCCCTACAAAAAGATAACCCACTATGGTGGGAAAGGAGAAACTGGAAAATATTTGCCCCGCGAAAAAGGCAGCAAGTATGGCAAAACCACTCAGCAGCGTAAAAAGGGCAGATGGAAACAATGGATGAAAACCTATACTGTAGAGTTCCCTGAGAAAAAGAGCAAAGATAAAAAGAGTTACAAGGATAAAAAACTTCTTTCTCATATTCTCACCCTGATACCTCTGTTCAGGTAAATTGCGAGAAGCTGGTTTAAAACATAAGTCATAACTATCATAGAAAAGAGAAAGTAGGAATTCCTGTCTGGAAAGAAGAGGAGATAATTGGCTGCAAGTATGAGAGCAATTCCACCCTCAGGAAGGAGAAGAGAAGATACATCAAGAAGATTTTTTCTGAAGCCTGCAATTCGAAGAAATATACCTGAAGTTAAAAGCTTTCCACCAAGTCGGAATACCACAACGACAAGCGATGATAAAAAAGGATGTAAAAAATCACCTGAAAAATTCAACACCATCCCTGCCACAAAAAGAAAAAGAAAAAAAACCGGTCTTTCCCCAGCACTGAACACATTGTTGAGAATAAAATTGCGGGAAGAAAGATTTGCAAGAATCAAACCCACCATCAGTCCTGTAAAAGCAGGTGAAAAGAGGTTAATGCCTGCGGAACCACCTGTAACCAGAGCAAAACCAATGGCAAGAAGAGTGTACTCATGCCTCTTCAACCTCAGGGAAGTGCTCCAGTAAAACAGAAGCCCAACAAGAAGTGAAATGGAAAAAACAAACAGGGTGTACTGAGAAAGAGTAAAATTTCCTGAGGAATAGATAGTAATAGGCATTTTAAGGAGGAAAAGAATCTGAAAGAGGAGAATGCCAAGTACACCATCCATACTTCCAGCAAATTTAACATAATCGTAAATTTTCTCCCTTCCGGAAGCGGAAAAAATATAAAAGGGAGAAGAAACGGAAGAAACAATCCCGATGGTAAGAATAGTAAACATGGATAGTTCAGGAATGCTATTCCACCTTCTCAGCAAAAGCAAACCTGCAATTACAAAAAAACTCGAAACAAAGTATTCTGAAACCGTAAATAGATAGAAAAAAGGGGAAAATCTTTTTAAAATCTTCCAGTTGAGTTGAAGTCCCACCAGAATTCCTATCCATGCAAAAGCCATCAGAAAAAGTGGTTCCATTTCTGCAATAATGGAAGAATCCACAATCCCCAGAAATGGGAGGGCAAAGGTGAAGCCTGCAAGAATAATGACCAGTTCAAGAATACCTGGAGAAACTCCCTTTTTTACAACATAAGAAGATATGCCGGCAACAACAAAAATAAAAACGAGAATGAGAACGAATGACAGATTCATAGAAACCCGCTCCTCCTTCTCACGCCCCAGAGAAAGATGAATAACAGAGAAAGAAGAAGCAACAATACCATTTTATCCCAGAGAGGAACAACCTTCTCACCAACTATCATCCTGCTTGAAGGGGAGAATATAACCTTTCTCATCAACAGATCAGGATCAAGGGAAGAAATCTCTCTTCCTGAAATTCTGCTTTTATCTATCCTGACCTTTCTTATTTCCTCTGCGTATGGATCCTTTACCAGTTCCAGTGCAGAGTCACCTATTGTAATGCTTCCCCTTGAAAATGAGACAGTAACAATGTATGAACCCGGGGTGGTGAAGGTCACAATTGATGAATATATTCCATTGCTACCTGAGAGTTCAGGATGTTCAATTTTTTTATTGTTTCTCTTCACCACACGCACCTGAAGATCTTTCCTCTGGATAGGTTTAAAGTCACTCTGAAAAGCTCTTATCGTGATTTTCACCGATTCTCCCGGAAAAGCAATGGTGGGATTCAGGGTAACCCTTATCTGCTTGAAGGATTCATCCTTTATCAGCCATCTTATTGCTCTCTTCCAGAACTGAAAATACCCTCTCCTCAAATCCTCCCTCTCCGGATTTCTGAAAGCCATTTCCCAGAGAGAATCAGTGGCGATGGAGAGTGTTCGGCCCCTGCCTACATTTCTTGCAGCAACCACGACATTTCCGGATTTTCTATCAACTAAAAGGGGAACTGAATTTTTCCTCAGTCCACCCACAAGGTTCTCTCCATCAACAGGTTTCAGAGAATTCCAGAGATTTTTTGCATCCTCAGGAGAGAGGCCCAGAGAAGTAATGGGACTCATTGCCCCTTCCTCAGTCAATTGAAGCTTTACCTTTCCTGGATAAATTTCATTGTGGTAAGGTAAAATTCTTACAGGCATCACCTCATCAATGGGTGTATTCTGATAATCTCCTTCAGAAAAAGAAAGTTCTCCACCAACAAGTACAAGACCACCTCCTCTCTCAACCACAAATTTCTTAATACTGCGAAGCAGCTCAAAGGTGTAAAACATAAAATAGGAGGCATAATCAAAATTCTGAAGGATCAGAACATCAAAATTGTTTAATTCATCTGAGAAAAGAGTTTCCGCAGGAAAGGGAATCAGACTCAACTCATCCTCACTGGCCATGGGATCATCGTTGTTTGACCTCAAAATCGTAAAGGAAACAAGATCAATTCTCGGGTCATTCTTCAGGTAGAGTCTGAGAAATCTGCTATCCCATGTTGGTCTTCCAACTATGTGAAGAACCCTTATTTTATCAAGGAGAACATTTAAAATAATCGAAGAAGAGTTATTCTGAGGAAATTTTTCCCCATCCGGGGAAATGAGAAAGGTGTAAATGTGCTGTCCTGTAAAGTTGGGTCTTAATTCAACCTGATACTTATCCTCTCCTGGTGAAATATTGAGTATCTGACTTTTTATCAGTTTTCCATCCTCATAGATATTCAAAACCCTCTTCACCATATTTTCAAAACCTGAATAAACTTTCAATTTAACATCCACCGGTGAACGAACATATGCAAGTTCCGGTACATCAATTCCAGTTATGGAAATATCCTCCATTTTTGATTCCGGAGGATAAACCACATAAAGGGGAATAGAAGAATGAACCTTCTCATCCACAACACCATCTGTCAGTACAACGACCCATGAATATTTCTTACTGACAGATACTTTAGATAATGCCCCGAGAAGATCAGACCTTCTCTCATGACATCTGTAATTATCAAGAATTTTTTTAAGAGAGGAGAAACTGTAATTTCCTCTTTTTATTCTTCCAAGAAATGTTTCATCATCCCCCCATCCGTAGAAGTCAATGGAAAAGTAGCGATTGAGATCTTTTATTGTACTCTTTCTCTCCATAATAAAATCTCTCACCCACTCACACCTGCTCCCACCATCAGCAGGCAACTTCATGCTCAGCGACTCATCAAGCAGGAAAAGAGCATTTAAATTCTTCATTTTTACTCTGTAAAATGTGGCCTGGGGTAGTGCTGCAATGAATAAAAACAGTATTGCAACAGAGAGAGAAAGAAACAAAATGGTCAGCTTCCTGCCACCTTTAAGTCCTGACTCTTTCATTTCAAGAACCATAAAGAGAAGATACGCTGAGACAAGGAGAATCGCAATTATCAAAAGCCAGTGGGGGGCGATAAATTCAATATCAAACTCTGGATAAATCCTCTCAGAAAGACCAGTGAGTAAATAGAGAATCCACTTCACCTCTTCCGATTCCTCCTGGACTTCTGCAATTTTTTAAACTTCTTCTGCCTTCTGTTGACATCATTCATCATTTCATTGATCCACTTCTGATAAAACCCCCTTCTCTGCCTTCTTTCCAGAATGTATGGAGCATGCAACTGATCTTTTTTATAGGTTCCAGTGAGGGCGTAAAAGATGATGTTTATCAATGTCCTTATGCAGAAATCCCTCTGCAAACTCCACCCGGGTTCAAGGTCCTCAATATAATTACCAAAAACATCCTGGCGCAGTGCACCCATAAGATCATTTCCAGAAAAAAGGACAACAGTTCTTCCCCATGAATCGATTTTCTCAAAATATGGATACCTCTCCACCCTTCCGGTAGGAGCATCAAGAAGATAAAAACTCTGGAAAATAACATGATCAGGTTTAACTCTCTTCCATTTTCTTCCTGGTAGAATCTTTAAAAATTCATCCTTTATCTCCCTGTTGAAATCTGTGAGATCATCCGTGTCACAGCTATCAATAAAAATAAATCCACCAGACTGGAGAAACAGCCTTAATCTCTGTCTCTCCTCATCCGTCAGAGGGGGAAAAGAATTGCATCCGTAAATAATCAAAAAAGGCTGGTCGAAAAGTTTCCTGCTCTGGAGTGTAACAATATCACTCAGGGGAGCAGGTTCAACATTGGTTCTCCTCTTCAGATCCAGAAGGAAAAACTTATAATCCCCCTTCTCAAAAGGGATTTTCATCCCGGGCAATTTCAAAAACCTGAGGTGGAAAAGGGAAGCATCACCGAAGGATGTTAACAGCAAAACCGCCACTATCAGACCTGTGAGCTTAAATCTTACATCCATTTATTTACCGCTCCTTCTGAAAAAATCAGTAAAATAAGAATCAACAAAATATAAGGTGAGAGATCCTTCCTGCTCTTTACAAAAATTTTACCGGTACCTCCTTTTCCCCTGAGTTCCTCTGATTTATAATAGCAGGTGAAACTCTCCTCGGGAGGTATGTTTACTGCAAAATTCAGTTCAGGGAGTGGTTTCCCACTCTGAAATACATGGTATATACCGGGCTGATCAGTTTCAGCGAAAAGAGCTTTATATCCTCCCGCTCCCTTTTCAGCCACGACTTTTTTTATAGTGCCATCTGGCTTTCTTACTTCAATGGAAAAGGGAGAAGCAGAGGTAAAAATTACATTACTTCCTGAAGAGAATTGCGCACCATTAATTGAAATTTTCCCTGCAAATAAGCGGTTGAGAAGCAGATACCAGAGGGGAAGGAAAGCAGTCTTAAAGGGAAAATCTGTCCACTCATCGTCAACAGTTGAGAGATAGTAGAGAACCTTTCCCCTCCCCATTTCGCTCTCCACAATAAGGGGAGCTCCGTTGTTCAATTTAATAAGGACAGTTGAATTTTCAGGTAACCTGTTAAAAAGTGTGTATCCATAGAAGTGGACAAGGGCAAGCTTCTCCTTCAGAGTATCAT
>JALSQH010000156.1 GCA_026985515.1 bacterium | reverse complement strand
AATCACGCCCTCAAGGGCAATCTGCATCGCCTTCAAAGTGTTAATCTTTGATTCATCCTCTGTATGCGAAATTTCTTCCTCAATTTCCTCTATGATCCCCCTCATTCCCTTTTTTAAAACTGATGGGAAATCAGGAATTGTATGGGACAGAGCCACAGTTTTCCACATAAAATATGCTGCAAACCTCTCATCAATCTTCTGAGACAGAGGATAGTTATACTTTTCCCTCACCCACTCTCTAAAATTTCTGTGTATCCAGAACGGAAAGACTTTATTGTGGAGAATCTCTACGGTTTCCTCATCCACATTGTAAGGATTCAGCTCTCTGTATGGTATTGTCTTCAGCTCTCCCCAGATCAGGGTTCCATGAGCGTCTGGATAAATCACCACACCGATTTTTTTCGTCGTGGTGCTCCCTCCCAGGAGTGAATCCTCATGAATAATGGGCTTTTTATTCTCCATAAGGTACCGGAAGGCATAGGCCTGTCTCAATTCTGGCACCCATTCCTTCCCATCCCTATCCCTTTCAAATCCATTTTCCACATACCACTGAGTTAACAGCAGAGGCCTTTCCGGACAAATTTCTGGTTTTGTGTTGAAATGGACATCAAGAAACTTCTTCAACCGTGGGAAATCATCAATTGAATACTCCGAAAGAAAAGGATCATCAAGAAATTTAACCCCATCCTCCCTCTTTCCCTTCAATCTGTGTTTTATCTTTCTGTTCCTCTCAATATTTTTGCTCTCATCAGAAAGGGATACCTTCTCTTTTATCCTGTGTTTCTCCTTTTCCCTTTCCATCATCTTTATCTGTTTTTTGAAGAGGACCAGTGAAATCAAGAAATTGAAAAGAGTTGCATAGGTGAGATTTCCCTCAATTCTTAACCTCCCCTTTAAAAGCATATTCAGGGTCTCATTTGGGGGAAGAATCATCATATCCCACACTGCATTCTCATCTATAGCAATGAATTTTACATCAGGATTATCAAGCTCCTCCCCTGTTACCTTTACCTTTCCGTCTTTGAATAGAATACTCTGCCTTACCTTTCCATCTTCAGAGTAGATTGATACTGAGAAATTGAGAAAGCCAAAATCTGTCCGGAGCCATTTTTTCAAAGAAGGTCTCGTGTTGAAATTGACGGCAATAAATCTGAATAAAAAATTAACCCGTGAATTAACAGAGATCAAATTTTGTAAAGCAAGACCCATTTTAACCTCCCAGACAAACTTACCAACTATATGATGATTGAAAAATCAGGAATTGTCAATAGTTATCAAAGAGGGAAACTTTTTCATCTTCAATTGCTTTTACCCGCCTCATATCGTAAAATTAATCAAAAAACTGGAGAGGAAAAATGAAAAAAATTAAATTTGGTACTTCTGGCTGGCGTGACATAATTGCTGATAATTTCACCTTTGAAAATGTACGCCTTGTAGCACAGGCTGTGGCAAACTACATAAAAGATAAACATCTTGAGGATCAGGGAGTAATTGTGGGATATGATACAAGGTTTCTGGCTGAAGACTTTGCAAAAGAAGTAGCCTCGGTGATGGGAGCAAATGGAATAAAAGTTTACCTCTGTAACAGAGATACACCAACCCCTGTGATTGCATACGACATTGTGAAAAACAAAAGGGCAGGAGGAATAAACATCACTGCAAGCCATAACCCTCCAAAATATGCAGGTTTCAAATTCTCACCTGAATGGGGTGGGCCTGCACTTCCAGAAACAACAAGATGGATTGAAGCAAGAATTGAGGAATTGAGAAAAAGTGACAAGGAAAGATGTAAATATCAGGAACTTTCTTCCCTCTTAAAATCGGGTATCGTTGAGTTTTTTGACCCAAAACCCCAGTATTTTGAACATATTGCCGATATAATCGACTTCAAAATCATCAAAGAATCCGGTCTCAAAATACTCTACAACCCGATGCATGGTACGGGAAGGGAATATCTGGATGCACTTTTAAAAGAGTTTGACATTGAAGTTAAAACCATAAACAGTAACCTGGATCCACTCTTTGATGGAAGGGCACCTGATCCATCTGAGGAAAATCTCAGGGAAACTGTTAAGATTCTCAAAAAGGAGAAATTTGATCTTGCTCTTGCCACCGATGGAGACGCAGACAGGTTTGGAATACTGGATAAGAGTGGAGAGTACATAAAGCCAAATTTTATTATTGCACTTGTATATGACTATATTTACACAGAGAAAAACATAAAAGGCGGCGTGGCAAGATCAGTCGCAACTTCACACATTGTGGACGCAGTTGCAAGACTTCACAAACAGAAAGCTTACGAAACCCCAGTGGGTTTTAAATATCTTGGTGACATTCTCCTGAGGGGGAATGTGGCTGTCATCGGTGAGGAAAGCGCCGGTCTTAGCATTAAAGGACATATCCCGGAAAAGGATGGGATTCTGGCTGATCTTTTGGTGGCGGAAATGGTTGCAAGGAGAGGCAAAACCCTGAAAGAGCAAATTGAGGACCTTTTTCAAAAAGTTGGAAGATTTTACACAGAGAGAATCAACTTCCCGATTAAAGATGAAAAGATGAAAGAAAAACTGATGGATTTCCTCAATACGAACATAAAGAAATTTGCTGGCAGAAATGTTGTGAAAATGATAAGAATTGATGGCTCAAAACTCATC
>JALSQH010000155.1 GCA_026985515.1 bacterium | reverse complement strand
TTGTGACGGAGACAGACACGATGGGGTAAAGGCGGAGCAATCGTGGAATGCCCGCAGAGGAAGACATCCTTCTTGCGGAGCCTCCCATCGGGTCGGCTGTGAAAGCGGTTTATTCAAGTGAAACTACCCCACGGAGTCACACTTAACGGAGGGACAGAAGGTCGGAAGGGGGGATAGGAAATGAACAAACCCACAGGACGTCAATTCGTCACCTTTCCGAAAGGGGGTATTCCTCCCCTTCATGAATTTTAATTCAGGTTTCCCTGAATTCTGTCCCGGTTTATGCTAAAATTAACCTTCAAAAAGGAGCAAACAATGGGTAACATCTGGAAAAATTTTCCCGTTTGGTTTTATGTGATTTCATTCTATTTTTTCCAATTCTATGCAAAGACAAGGATCCCGGAAAACGAATATTCCAGTGCCCTTTTCATCTTCCCCCTTGCATTTTTTGTCCTCTATATTATGAAAGAGGGTAAAGATAGAAACGACAAGTATTATCCCCTGATAAACATCCTGATTGCTCTGATCATCTGGGGATTAATAGAGAAACTGGTTCCTCCCCTTCCCCTCACAATATCAGAAATAAAATGGATTTACGAAATAAGTAACTTTATCTTCTGGATTCTTCTTTTCATACATGCTTTTAAATTCTACGGAAAAGAAGGTGTAATCGAATTCTTCATCATTACACTTCTGTATGGTTTTTCCCTTGAAAACAGTGGCATAATTTTAAACTTCTTCTTCGAGAAAAATTTCCACATTTATATTCCTCCACTGAGAGCTCCCCTTGTAACTATGATTGGATGGAGCGCAGTTTTTTACACATCCTACTTCATGTTTGAAAAAATAAGGAAAATCAATTTTGCCCCCTTTAAAACTCTTACTGGTGGTGCTTTTACAATCTCTTTAATAGCTCTCTTCTGGGATATGAGCATTGATCCTGTTGCAAGTTCCCCCCATATTCAGTTCTGGCAGTGGAATCATCTTTTGAAAAATGAACTACAATTCATGGGGGTACCCATTATAAATTTTGTATCGTGGTTCTATGCAGTTTTCTTTTACGCTCTCTTCTTTCTCCACTACCAGAAAAGAAAAAAAAGTTTGCGCAGGTACTGGATCCTTATTCTTTATGCCATTCTTGCACAGTTCCTGGCAGGTGCAGGGGTCTTTTTAACCATGGCCCTGATAGAAGGGTTTAACGGTCCTTCATGGAAAATTCTGAGGGAGAGTTTAAAAAACTTACTTTAAAAAGAGAATAACGGCGGCAACAAATAGAGGTATAAAACCAGTAAGCATAAGAAAAAGAATTATTTTTTTCCTGTCACCTACTTCTTTTTTAACGAGAATTTCTCCAAATGTTCCTTCCCCCGAGAACAGAAGAACAAACTCCACAAATAGAAAAAAGAGTGTCGTAAAAACACCTGCAATAACCATTGCAAGTAATGTGGTAAAAGAGAGAAATAGCAAAATGCCAAAAACAAAAAGCCAAATTAAAAGCAGCATAAAAAAATCCACAAAAAAGGGCAATTTTGATCTCTTTGAAATTTTTATCAGTTCCTCCCTCTTGCCAAGAATATAACTTGTATCTTCATCCGGGGATATAACAAAATCATCCTCCTTTACTCCTGCCAGACTTCTTCCACAATTCAGGCACACAAGGGCAGAATCAGGATTGTTGAAACCACAGTATGGACACTTTTTCATGATGGCTCTTCCATAAATATTTTCCCAGAGTTACTCCTGCCAGCACTGCAGTTTCGCTCTTTAATATCATATCACCAAATTTCACTCCCACAAAGCCTCTTTTAACAAGCAATTCCTTTTCCATTTCCGTCAATCCTCCCTCAGGTCCAACAACAATGCAGTTTTCACCTTCCACTGGAGTGTATTCTGAAAAATCCATTCCACCCTGATCCATAAAAATTCCCCTTAAACATACTCCGGTCAAATCCGCCGTTTCTATGTCTGGTAAAAGAGGATTGCCAGATTGTTTTGCAGCTTCTTTAACAATTTTTTTGAGTTTTTCCACTTTTACATGTTTAATCCTTCTTGACCTTTCTGTTTCAAGGAGAAGAATTTTAAAGACACCTAATTCCACAGAGTGTCTCACAACCTCTTTCAAAGGTTCTTCCTTTATAAGTGGAACAGCAACGGTAATCTTAACAGGAGAAAAAGAAAATTCTTCCCAAAAAGATAATTTCACCACAACAGACGCTGAGTCCACGGAAATAATTTTCCCTCTTCCTCTTCCAGGGGGAAAAAGAACACCTATCTCTTCACCCACTCTGTGGCGGGCTACTCTTACAATATGGTGAAGATCATCCTGAATTATTGCAGTTCCATTTTCCAATCGGGAAGCAAAATAGAAGTTTGCCATTATCTTTTGTGGAAGATCATCCCGCTCCACCCCTGTTCATACTCAACCTGCAAAAACTCAAATCTCTGGGTGACAAATTCGCTCTTAATATCCGCAGCTTCGTTCCATCTTATTCCGGAGAGAACGAGATACCCACCCCTGTTAACGACACGGGAAAGTTCCCTTTTCATTGAAATCAGAGTCTTCGTATCAATATTTGCCACAACACAGTCAAACTCTTCATCTATTACTGATACTTCCCTACGGAGAATGAAAGTATTATGCTGACAGTTGTTCACCTCTACATTCTTTCTCGATACTTTTACAGCTTCAGGATCAATATCAATGCCAAGCACCTCATAAAAACCAAATTTTGATGCAGATATTGCCAGAACCCCTGACCCTGTACCAACATCAAGAAGCTTTTTTCTCATCACCCTTCTTTTATCAAGCAGTTCATATACATTTCTTATGCCTTTTATGGCAAGTTTTGTAGTGGGGTGAACCCCTGTACCAAATGTCATCCCCGGATCAATCAGAACAACAGTTTTATTTTTTCTTTTAAAATTTTTCTTGTCGTACCAGGCAGGTGCAATTACGAAATCTTCATAAATTTCGACTGGTTCAAAATAACGTTTCCATCTGAAATTCCAGTATTCATTATCAACAAGACCCTTTCTTACTACAGGCGGCTCACTGGATGGGAACAATTCCTTGAGTTTTTTTAAATACTCATCAAATTTGCTTTCAACTTCCTTAACTTTATCATACTTGAAAAAGGCTTTTACGAGTGTCCAGTTAAAATACCTGTGATCAGGGTATCTTGCATCTTCACTTTCAACCAAAACTCCCACAGAGCCATTTTCCATCATGAAGTCACAGATTGCCTCAACCATCTCAGGTGGAGTTATGACACCAATTTCCACCCACTCCCTGGTGGAGTGAAGACCGCTTCTTACCCAGACTCTCTCGATCCCGTCTCTGTCCTTCTTCATACATAAAAATTTTACCAGCAATGAGACATAGTATCAACACAATTGCAATTTAAAATTTGATTGATATACTTTTAACATGCGAAATGAAAGGAGAAAATTATGAAGAAATTCATCCTGCCACTATTTTTTCTTGCATTTCCACTTTACTCTTATAATTTTACAGTTATCCAACTCTCTAATGGAAAATGGCACCAGAAGAAAATTGTCACAGAAGACCTCACAGGAAAATATGCAACCGTGTTTGTCTTTTTTCTTCCAGGAATTGATTCTTCTCTAAAAATACTTGAAGATGCCCAGAAAGTGCAGAAGGTTTTGAAAAACATAAAGATTTATGGAGTGACCAAACCACAGAAGAAAGATTTAACAAAAGTAATGCTCAACAAATTGAGAAGATTGAACATAACCCTCCCCATTATTCTTGACTACAGATACCGACTCGCTTCCTCTTACGGAGTGAAAACTGTACCATCAGTGGTTGTTGTTGCCAGAGATCTCTCTCCTATAATATACAACACTGACACATTCTTATCAAAACTTAACAACGGGTCAAATGTGTTTGAAATGCTTTTGAAAATAGATATGGGGAAAAAAGTTTGCACACTCCACGGTTTCTCCAATCTTCCCGCAATGGCTTTCGAAGGAGTGCTGATGAAAGATTTTACCATTCCTCTTTACAATGGTGAAAGTTTCACCCTCAACCAAAACTTAGGGAAGTATCTCATTCTCTACTTCTGGAAAATAAATGATAAAAATTGTCTCAATGGGTTAAAAATTCTCAACAATTTTGCCAGAAAACATCCCGATATTAACATTATAGCTGTTCTTGCTGTAAAAAATGAAAAAGACAGAGAAACAGGCTTTACCATTTGGGAAAAATATGGCGGAAACCTCAAACTTGGTATAGATAGTGGATTGAATCTACTAAAAAAATTCAGAGTCAACCGGTTACCAACATGGTTCATAATTAACAAATTTGGAAAAACGGTAAAAGTTGGTATAAATGGAATTGATAACCTGGAAGAAGATCTAAAACTCACAGAGGAATAAAAATGCTTCCATCTGATATAATGAAGATTCTGGTCTGCCCCGTGTGTAAAACCCATCTGATTTATAATCCCCACAGAAACATTTTTATCTGCAAAAATTGCAGAATCTACTACCCGGTAATTGATGGAATACCGGATCTCAGACCAGAAGCTGCCACAAAATTACCATCTGAAGAAAGTGAAAAAGATAGCAGTCATTGAAACATCATATATTGGAGACCTTGCTTTTCTTCTACCATTTTTCAAAGCTATTAAAAGAATCTTTCCCGATTCTCAAACAACACTTATTACCACCCCCGCTCCTGCACAACTGGCATGGATTTTTCCTTCATTGATTGATGAAATAATTATTTTCAACAAAAGGGAAAAGAAAATTTCTTCATTTTATGAAGTAAAACGGACTTTGGAGAAAAAAAATTTTGATATTCTCTTTGCACCCCATCGCTTCCCATCAACAAAGTTGCTTACAAAATTCATTCAGGCAGAAGAAAAAATCTCTTATAAAACCCCCTTTTGCAAAAGTTTTTTCAATAAGTGCGTTCCATACAGGAAGGATCTCGCTGTGGAAGAAAGATCAGGCGCATTGCTGAATGCAATTGGAGAAAAACTGGAGGAAAAGGATTTTCGTGAAATCCTTCCCTCTTTAGAAATGATCGTGAGTGTAAAGGAAAAATACAGAGACTTATTCACGTCACCCTTTATTTTTCTCGTGCCCGGCTCAGAATGGGCAACAAAAAGATGGCCTGCAGGATACTATGCGATTCTTGCACAATGGATATGTGAAAATGGATACAGGGTATATGCTGGAGGAAGCTCATCAGAGAGAAATTTACTTGAAGAACTTACTGAAAAATCAAAAGGTTGCATAAAAATTCTTAATGTTACACTTAAAGAAATGCTCCTCATAATGTACCACGCTGAAATAATTATCGGGAATGATACGGGACCTGTCCATGTTATGAGAATCATGAACAAAAAAGTTATCACCATATTCGGTCCAACTCCACATAATATATTCAGATGGAAAGATCACCAGGTACCAGTATTTGCAAATGGTGTAAAATGCAGACCATGCAGCTCCCATGGTCCCCGCCACTGCCCCAGGGGTGATCTTTCCTGTCAGTTTTCTGTAATTCCAGAAATGGTCTGGGAGAAGTTTTTATGGATGAAAAGAAAGTCCTGCTGATCAGATTAAGCTCCCTTGGTGATGTTGCTCTTCTTTCACCAGTAATAGCGATTCTCCATTCAAGGAATTACAAAATTCATCTGCTGACAAGGAGGCTTCCTGCAAACATTTACCTTGGTGATCCCAGAGTGGAAAGGATATGGATTTATGAAGATTATTCGCCTCCTAAATTAATTTATGAACTTATGCGTGAAAAGTATAGTTATATTTGCGACTTACACTTACAACCAAGAACTATTTTATTAACTTCTTTTCTCAGGACATCTTCAAAAGTTATCACCTATCATAAAGAATCTATTCAGCGTTACTCCCTGCTCTTTTTTAAACGGAGGATTTTTCCTCTCCATCACACAATCTACAGATACTTAACTGCAATTAAATTTGCCGGTAGTGTGGAAGAATTGTGGGAGGAAGCAAAGAGAAATCTTGTTATGCCCTTTTTTGAGGAAGAAGTTGAAGAATTGTGGGAGGAATTGAAGCTAAAAAATATTTACCCGGGGAAGAACATCATCTTTTTGGCACCGGGGGCCAGATGGGAAACAAAAAGATGGCCTCCTGAATATTACAGGAAGCTTGCAGAACTGCTCAGCAATGAAGGGATAACAGTCGGCATAGTCGGAGGAACCGAAGACTCCCATCTTGCTAAGGAAATTCTCAAGACGGTGGGGGGATATGACTTCACCGGAATACCTCCAAGGAAAACCATTCTTCTCCTCTCATATGGAAAAGGATTAATAACCAATGATTCCGCTCATCTGCACTTTGGCATGCTTGCAGGAATACCGGTCATAGCGATCTTTGGTCCAACCGTTCCAGATTTTGGCTTTTATCCTCTCGGTAAGAAAGATATAATTTTGGAAACAGATTTACCCTGCAGACCATGTTCAATGCATGGCGAGAAAAGATGCAAAAGAGGAGATCTTCTCTGCCTGAAAATGATCACACCGGAACAGGTTTTCACCAGAGTAAAGGAGGAAATAATTGAAAGGTAAATTTATTGCATTTGAAGGTATTGATCGTTCCGGGAAAAGCACGCAGGCAAAATTACTCTGCGAGTCTCTGAAGAGAAAAGGAGTACCTGTCATCCTTACCCATGAACCGGGAGCAACCCATGTGGGAGAAAAAATCAGAGAAATCATTCTTGATACTACCATGGAAATAGATCCACTTGCAGAGACCTTTCTCTTTGAAGCAGACAGAATCCAGCATGTGAAAAGGATGATAAAACCTGCAATTGAATCAGGGACATGGGTTATATCAGACAGATTCTTCTATTCCACAATGGCTTACCAGCATGGAGGAAAGGGGGTGGACAAAAATCTTATTGAAACTCTAAACTCAATAGCAACAGATGGAATCGAACCTGATATTGTTTTTCTCATTGACATATCTCCTTCAACGGCCATGAGAAGAAAAGGAAAACCTGACCGAATGGAGATGGAGGGAATTAAGTTTCTTAACAATGTCAGAAATGCTTACCTTGAAATAGCGAAACATGAAAAAAATTTTATTGTCATAGATGGAGAAAAAGAGATTGAAGAAATTCAGGAATTAATATGGAAAGAAATCTTGAAAAGATTCTGAGAAAAAAGTTCGAGGAAATAAAGGGTCATCAGTTTCAAAAGGAAATATTCCTCAGGATAGTTGAGGAAAACAGATTCCACACCACATATCTTTTTACAGGACCAGATGGTATAGGCAAAAAAATATTTGCAACCAAAATAGCAGAAGCCCTCCTGGGAGACAAAAAGCCCCTTGAAATACATCCAGATTTTATGGAAGTAACATCAACGGAAAAAAGTATTCCAGTGGAAAAAGCAAGGGAGATAAAGGAGTTCACTCTACATCCACCCCTCGAGGGGATAAAAAAAGTGGTGATAATAGATGACGCACACAGGTTCAATCCACACAGTGCAAATGCACTTTTAAAAACATTTGAGGAGCCCCCTGAATACATGCTCTTCTTTCTCATAACTTCTGCTCCGGAAAAAATCTTAAAAACCATCAGATCAAGGAGTATTGAAATAAAATTTTTCCCTGTGATGGATGAAAAAATTGATAATCTCTCTTCAATCCTCTTTCCCGGTCAGATCGGTATAATCAATACAGTAAGCGACGAAGAATTGAGAGAATTACTCACCACCATCGAAGAATTTTTCTTCACAGACCCCTACAGATTAACAACCTTAATTCAAGGTAAAAAAGATATTCAGGAAATTGAGAAAATTCTCAGACTCTTTTACACCTTTCTCGCGGAAGTTCTGAGAATGAAAAAGGGGGTGGAACCTCAAAAATGGACATCACTGAAAAAATATGGGAAAATAATTCAACAATGGACCGAAGAAATGATAATCGATCTCTATGAAATTATTAGCAACTATGAAAGAGAAATTTCCTTCAATCCAGATATACGGATGCTTCTGGATGAATTAAACGCGAAGATCTGGAGAGAAAAATGCCGTATGTAGTCAGAGCTTTCCTCAGAGATTACGAAATTATTGATGAATTTGAGGTAGAAGAACCAGACATTAAAAAGGGTGAGTATATTCTTGTGCCCTATGAAGACAAGAAAACCGTTGCGAAGGTGCTCTGGACTCCTGTAAAAGTGGAAAAACTACCAGAAAATATCAAAAAAGGGAGAAGATTAAATGAGGAAGAAAGGAAGTGGTTAAAAGGACTTGCTAAAAAAGAAGCGGAAGCATTGAGATACTGTCAGGAGAGATCTGACGCCAGAAAACTTGACATGAAATTAAGAAAGGTTAAATGGTTCTTCGACGGTAGCAAAATCATCTTTTACTTTACTGCGGATGGGAGAGTTGATTTCAGAGAACTGGTGAAAAAAGACCTGGCTCCCAAGTACAGGACGAGAATTGAACTTAGGCAAATTGGGGTTAGAGACGAAGCAAAACTGCTTGGTGGAATTGGCCCATGTGGAAGGGAACTCTGCTGCACAACATTTCTCAGGGAGTTCAAGCCCATTTCAGTTAAAATGGCAAAGGTTCAGAATCTTCCACTTAATCCAGCAAAAGTGTCAGGAGTATGCGGAAGATTAATGTGCTGTCTCGCATTTGAATATGAGATGTATATTGAAGCAAGAAAAGATCTGCCGGTTGAGGGACAGATTGTAAAATATATGGGAGAAAATGTTGAAGTCACTGATGTTAACGTTTTGAAAAGACTTGTATATGTGAAATCCGGTGATCAGATTTTAAAAGTCAACGCATCAGAACTGGAATATGAAAGACTTTTCAGGGAAGAAAATTATCAGGAAAAAAACAGTGAAAATCTGGAGGAGGAGAATGGAGAATAAAAAATTTTATGTTACCACTCCCATCTACTATGTAAATGATGTACCACATCTTGGCCATGCATACACAACGGTGGCCGCAGATGTCATAGCAAGATACTACAGGACAAAAGGTTACAGGGTTTTCTTTTTAACAGGAACAGATGAGCATGGTCAGAAAGTTGAAAAAGCTGCAAAAGAAAAGGGACTGACTCCTCAGCAACTGGCCGACAAGGTGGTGGTGAGATTTATAGATCTCTGGAAAAAATTGAATATTTCTAACGACGATTTTATCAGAACAACTCAGGAAAGGCATGAAAAAGTTGTTCAGGAAATCTGGAAAAAACTGGAAGAAAAGGGTGACATTTATCTTGGAGAATATGAAGGATGGTATTGCATTCACTGTGAAACATTCTGGCCTGAATCACAATTAGTTGATGGCAAATGCCCAGACTGTGGAAGAGAGGTCCAGAAACTAAAAGAAGAAAGCTACTTTTTCAGGCTTTCTGCATATCAGGATAAGTTGCTTGAATTCTACGAGAAACACCCAGACTTTGTTCAACCGCCAAACAGGATGAACGAAGTTGTAAGTTTTGTCAAACAAGGGCTAAAAGATATAAGCATCTCGAGAACAACCTTCTCATGGGGAATACCAGTACCAACAAATCCAAAACACGTTATTTATGTATGGTTTGATGCCCTCTTTAACTATATAACTGGAGCCGGCTATCTTTCAGATGAAGAAAAATTCAGGACATTCTGGCCTGCTGATCTTCATCTCATAGGAAAGGACATATTGAGATTTCATGCTATTTACTGGCCTGCATTTCTTATGGCAGCTGGCTTTGAACCTCCCAGAAAAGTATTTGCTCATGGGTGGTGGACTGTGGAAGGCAAAAAAATGAGCAAGTCTTTGAGAAATGTCGTAGATCCCAACTTCCTCATTGAAAAATATGGTGTGGACCCCTTCAGATACTTTATACTCAGAGAGGTTCCCTTTGGTCTCGATGGAGATTTTTCACACAGGGCGTTTATCCACAGGTTTAATTCTGATCTCGTAAATGACCTTGGAAACCTGATAAAAAGATCTCTAAGTATGGCATTTAAGTATTTCAGTGGAATTGTACCTGATTATTCTGGCAGCCCAGATCCAGAAGAGAAAGAATACAGGGAAAATGTACTGGAAAAATTTAATGAATTTCAGAAAAATATTGAAAATGTTGCCTACCACAAGGCACTGGTGAGTCTCTGGGATATAATCAGTCTCGCCAATGTTTACATCGACAGATCTGCACCATGGAATCTTAAGAAGGAAAATAAAATTGAAAAACTTTCAAGAGTGATTTTTGACCTTATTGAAACGATAAGAATAGTTGCTCTGGGTATCTATCCCTTTATGCCAGAAACATCCCAGAGAATCTGGGAGCAGATAGGCTACACTGATAAAATAGAAAACCATACCTATGAGGAAGTCTCCTTTGGCAGAATTGAAGCTGGCAGGAAACTCAATAAACCTGCCAATCTTTTTGAAAGGATAGATGAGAAAAAGGCGCTGGCAGATCTTGAGAAGATCATGCCAGCCCCAGAAAGAGAGGAAGAGAAAAAGGAAGAAAGCATGGAAAATATAATTGATATTACCCAGTTTGCAAAGGTTGATCTCAGGGTGGCAAAAATAATAAAGGCAGAGAAAGTACCAAAATCAAACAAACTCATCAAACTTGAAATTGATGTGGGGGAACTTGGCAGAAGAACAATAGTCGCGGGAATTGCAAAACACTACTCTCCCGAGGAGTTGCCAGGGAAGTTAATAATTGTGGTTGCAAACCTCAAGCCAGCAAAACTCATGGGTATTGAATCGCAGGGAATGCTGTTAGCCGCCTCGAGAAATGGAAAGTTAAAACTTCTAACAGTTGAGGGAGAAATTGAACCGGGCAGTAAAATTAGTTAGTATTTTTCTCAT
>JALSQH010000154.1 GCA_026985515.1 bacterium | reverse complement strand
AACCACACTTCCACTTTTTCTCCTTCTCATCTCAGGCAAAAAATTCTTCAAGAGAATAACTGTACTTCTTATCAATAATCTGTAACTTTCATCCCAATCAGCAATGGCCAAATCATCAAAATTTCCAGATGGTGGACCACCATAATTTATCACAAGAGCATCGGGAATTCCCTTTTCGAGCACAGACTCACTCCACCTTACAACATCAGACTCAACAGTCAGGTCACAGATTTCTCCATAAATACCACTTTCCTCCATTCCGAATGCAGCCGGATTCCTGCTGCAGAAAAACACCTCTGCCCCTTCTTCCCTTGCCCTCCTCACAATTGCTGCACCAATACCTTTGCTCCCGGCAGTAACAGCAATCTTTTTACCCTCAAGAAGTCCCATCACTACCTCCTGGTTACACATGGATTATTTTTCATGTAAAATCTCCATCTGCGATCCCTGTCTTCTCCTGCATAATCAATATTTATCCTTCTCCCACTCACAACTTCAACTTCATCACCTTCTACAACGCAGATGATTTCACCTGTAACAATATCCATGCCATTCATTTCAATACCTATCCCGAGAGCCTTTGCAAGATTTGAAGGTCCCCTGGTTATACACTTTCCCTTCCTTCCTCCCCTCCTTCTGATCATAACATCTACACCGGTCAACGGTTCAAGTGACCTGATAAAAACAGATGATCCTTTTTCTCCACCAGTTGTTATGTTGAAACAGAGGTTATTCCCGTAAATTCTGTAAACATAAATATGCCCCGGTGGACTAAGGAGGAATTTCCTCCTCCCCGAAAATTTTCCTCCATACACATGGGAGGCTCTATCAACAACTCCTCTGTATGCCTCTGCTTCCACAATCCTTCCTGATGTGACAGTTCCATTGATGCAGGTGACAAGAATTTTACCCACTATGTCACGAGCAACAGCAACGGAATCTCTTTCAAAAAAACTTCTCTCCAGTCTTCTACCCGGAAATATCTTTTCCATTTCACAATACTTTACCACATTTTCCTTATTTTTTCAGCCGAATAAGCCTCCATAATCGATTGTGTTTCACCGAAAAATTAAATATAATTAAAGAGAGAGGAGTAATATGAAAATAAAGTGTCCCCAGTGTGGAACAGTTTTCTTCGTTGATGAAAATGAATTTGAAGAGGGGAAAAAAAAGGTAAAATGTCCAGGTTGCGGGAAAATTCTACTGATAAAAATAAAAAAGAAAGAATCAAAAGAAGAAAAGGAGATTCCGGATAAAAACTCCACAACGGCAAATAACGATCTTTTTGGAAAAGAGGAAACAGAATTCCCATCAATTGAGAATCCTGGATTTGAAGAACCCTCATTTAACGAAGAGAATCTTTTCGGTGGAGCCGGGGAATCATCCCTTTTCAGTGAAGAACCATCTGAAGAAACATTTTCATCAACAGATGAAGAACTCTTCGGGGATATACCTCCCCCTGAAGATATTGGTGACTTTGCTCCTGTGCAGCAGCCTGAAAAAGAGGAAAATTTGGAGGAAAATATTTTCGGAGATGAGGAACTATTTTCTCATTCAGATAGTGAAATAAAAGGCCTCTACGGAGAAGAAAAGATAAGCGATGAGGAAGATTTCCCGGACTTTGACTGGGAGGATGAAGAAGAGAGAAAAGCCTCTGAGAGAAAACCAGAATCGGAGGGGAAAACAAATGAGAAAGCTGCACCACCTGTAAATGAGAATACTCTCCATATTGAAGAATCTAAAGAAGAGGAGGAGGACGAATTAAAACCACTCATAGATGAAGAAGAAGCTGAAAGTTTCCTGGAAGAGGCAATTGTAAGAACCTCTGAAGAAAAAGAAGCAAAAAAGAGCCCAAAATGGGTAACAGCTTTACTTTTTCTCCTTCTTGTGGTGGTGGCAGGTATATACATTGCCTACCGTTATTTTCCTGACGAACTTCCGGTTAGAAATTACATTAACTCCCTTTTCCAGCCACCTCAGAAACCAGATCAGTACCATGATCTTGATCCTTCAACCAGAATCCTGGCTGTCAAGATAAAAAGAATGATTAATGCAAGGGGAGACAGGCTCCTGATATTCTACGGAAGAGTACAGAACCGTTCAAGACAGAAAATAAGCTACATCAAGTTACGAATCTACCTACTTAATCCTGATAAAAAACCTGTCATTGTTAAAGACTTCTATGCTGGCAACACATTTTCAGAAGAAGAATTAAAACTGCTTTCCCCCGAGCAAATTGAGGACAGGCAGAACAACAAATTTGGAGAAACCTTTATTAATGAATCAGTACCTCCCGGCAAGGTAATACCGTTTATGGGCATAATCATAAACCCACCACCATTTTCAGAATTCAGGGTTGTAACACTTTCATCCCTGCCAGGTGGTTAAGATGGAAAATGAAGAAATCATAGCCGAAAAAATAACGGCGAAAATCAGGTCATTTCGTGATCCTGGGATGA
>JALSQH010000153.1 GCA_026985515.1 bacterium | reverse complement strand
GCACATATTTATCGGAAATCAAAAGAAGGGAAAAAGGAGGGCTACCTTTTAACAATAATGAGCCTTCTTTATGAAGAAGTTTTTGTTGAAAAGCTGGGGCTCACAAAGATAGGGGAAATCTACAAGAATCTCCTGGAAAAAGAAGATGTTGACGAACTGAGAGATATTATCCACATGGCATATATGAGGTTACAGAAGAAGCAGAAGAAAATTCAAAACTATATACCTTCCAAAGATGAACATGTTGAAGTAAGGGAACTGACCCTTGGCGAAAAGAAATTCCTGGCCAGGAAGCCCGATAGAAACACCATTGAAAAAATAAGAACAGTAAGAGACCCACAGGTTGTCAAGAATCTCCTGAACAATCCGAGAGCCACCGAAAGGGATATTCTGGCTATAATCACCAAAAGGCCAAACAATCCAGAGGTACTGAGGTTGATCTCAACTCACCCCAGGTGGAATATGAGGTACAACATACGAAAAGCCATAGTACTGAACCCTTTCACTCCTCTTGATGTGGCATTAAAGTTCCTGAACTTTCTCATGAAACAGGATCTAAAAGAAATAACAAGAGACAAAACCCTCTCTCCCCACTTAAGGAGAAGAGCGGAAGAGCTTCTTGAAAGATATACCACTCAGCAAAAAACTAATTGACTCTGTCCTTTTCTTCTGTTTTTGATTCAGCAGAAATATCCTGAGCCTGAGAAGGTGGAATTTCTTTCTTACTCTCTTCCTCTTTTCTGGGGGTCACATCCACCACATCTTCTCCACTTGATGCCTTCTTGAAATTTCTTATTGCTTTTCCAAGTCCAGCTCCAACCTCAGGTAACTTGCCGGCACCAAAGATTATCAGGACAATAAGTAGAATTAATATTATTTCGCTTGTACCAAGACCACCAAACATTTTCTCCTCCTTCTGCCTTAATTATACCAGTTGAGGGAGATATATTCCACAATTAACCCGTAAGTTTTTCAAAGAGAAGATAAGCTGGCTTTTCTTCAAAATTTTCCACGATTTCAATAACTTCTTCGCTTCTCTCCCTCCCTATAAATGGGAGAGCATTTTCAATAAACTTCATCTTAACTTTCTCTTCAAAGCCCTCTTTATATGATACCCCCTCCGGAATAGAGACAGATTTTCCAAAAGTTGATCCATTCTCCATTACAATCTCAACATCCACTCCAAAAGGCATGCTGAACTTCTCAAAATTGATATCCTTCAGAGAAAAATCCCCTTCCTCACCTTTAACAACTCTGTTTTTCAAGCTTTTCAAGATGATTCTGTGAAGAAATTTTTTCTTCTCTGGCGGTAACACTTTTCTGAGATGCAGAAATTCCCTCATTGAAATTTCCACCCCGGAAGAACCATGATACTTTTCAAGTTGATTTTTCAGATTTTTTAAATCCAGATGTCCAGTTGTACCAATCAATTTTTCCCAGTTCATTGAATTAAACGCAGCATAAATTGTGTCAAATGTATGGGGCCACCAGTGTTCAATTTTTATCCTCTCAGCAAGATTGAGAATCTTTCTTCTGTTATCCGACAGGTAACCAACGCTCAAAAGCTCCGGTGTAAGCCTGCCGTTCAGAAGGAAAAGAGCGGTGTTGATCTTCAAATTGAAATTTATGTTTATAGGGGAAAGAAATGCAGGATCAAAGTAATCCTCAGCAATTCTATTCATTTGAAATGTTAGAAGATTGGCCCTTATGTGGACTTCCCTGATTTTATCAGGATCAATTTCCTTTTCTCTGAAAATTTCATTTAAAGCATCCATTGTGGTATCAATATAGGCGCACCCGGGATAAATTTTCACAGCAAGTGAATAAGTTACCCATGATCTGCCAAAATCGGAAATCAGAAAATCAAAAGGCACAATGGAAAAATTTTCCAGCAATCCTCTCTTTCCTTCAATAATTCTTTCGTAACCTCCAAAACCTCCCCGTGCAATTTCAACGGCATGAATACCCTCAATGACAGGCCTCGCAGCAGTTAAAATCTTGGCATCTGAGTTCATAAAACCGGGATAGAGAGGGTAATGTGGCTGATAGAGGTAAAGCGATACAGCGTTAAGAATCTGCTCAAAATCAAGGCCAGAAAACCTCCCATAAATCAGGGCAGAATTCACACCATGAATAAAACTCCACATCTGTCCGTTATGAGGTCCAAGGAGAACTGCCCCACCAAGTCTGCCGCCAGCCTCATTTCCAATAGCGATCCCGGTAAGAATTTCCCTGCTGCTCTTCTGGAATTTTAACCCTGCCAGAAGAGATGTCCACACTGCTGAGTGACCCGTATGTCCCATGAACAGGTAATCATCGTAATCCAGAAGCATGCTCATACTGGTGTATATCCTCAGAGCATCCTCCAGTGAAACCTTTTTATCTGTTGCCGGTACAGGTATTTCCCCCGGTCGAGCAATAGAAACAAGATGGTCAAAAAACCTTTTACCCATATCTGTTCTCAAACTACCGAAAAATGAACCAAGCATTCCCAGAATCTGATACCTTAACCTTTTCACAATTTCAGAAGGGATTCTCTCATAATCTGCAACAACTCCCCATCTTGCCACTTCAGCTGTGATTTTCTTCTCCATCAAATTCATCATCTCCCTTCCTCGCCCACAATTACCCAGTCAGCCTTTTTCAAATCAAAATATTTCTTTGCAACATTATTCACATCTTTCAGGGTTATTGATTCAATGATCTTCTTTTTCTTTTCGAAAAATAAAGGATCTGAGTGATAAAACTCATTTATGGCATAGGTATTGGCAAGGGAAGAATTTGACTGAAGTGCAACATCCATGGAACCGATCATAAATCTTTTAGCATCCTCCAGTTCCTTATCCGTAAATCCATCCTTAACTATTTTCTCCACCTCCTCTTTCAGAGAGGAGAGAGCTATTTTTACTTTTTGCGGTGCAGTGGCAAGATAAATCATAAAAAAACCTCTCCTGTAAGGGGAAACATTGGCTGCACTTACAACATAGGCAAGACTCTTTCTGTCTCTCAGATCCACAAAAAGTCTATTACCCATTCCCCCCAGGATATTTTCCACAACCTCCAGTGCTATTCTATCTCTGTCGTTTATAGATACTCCCGGAAAGGAGAGAAGAATATGGGTCTGGTGTTTTTTCTTTCTCTCAAAGTAGGTTTTCCCGGTTATAACTTCAGGCTCTGGATAGGAGATCCTCACACCTGCTGGAGGTAAATCATGGGAAATATCTCTGATACCCTCGAGCACTTTTTCCCTGTCTACAGAACCCACCACAGAAAGAATCAGAGGCCTCTGGGAAATTAACTTGTGATAGAGTTCCTTAACATCCTCAAGAGTTATCTTTCTCAGATCCTCAACTTTTCCCTGAACAAGGTGACCATACGGATGGGAGGCATAATAAAGGGAGAGAAACTTTCCAAGTGTATATCTCCACATGTTATTTTCAAGGGATTCAAGTATGGCAATGGCGTCAGATCTCGCTTCATCAAGATCATCCTCAACAAAAGAAGGATGAAGAAGAATCTCCTGAAACAGAGAAAGGGCATCATCCATGTAGCGACTCAGAAAAGTAAAGGTGATTGTAATTGTATCTCTGTTAGGATTAATTGAGAGGCTTCCACCAATCCTGTCAAGCTCACTGGCAAGCTGAGCAGGAGAAAAACTTTCGCTTCTTTTACTCCACATGTGGGCAAGAACATAATTCAACCCTGCTTTCCCGGGCGGATCAGCAATTATTCCTCCAGGAATAACAGCCGTAAATGCAGCAGTTGGAAGAGAATCACGGTATCTGTAAATCAGATCAATACCCCCAATTGTGAACTTTTCAACCTCTCCAAGATTTTCACCGGAAATCTCCTTTTCAATACCTTTTCCGTGAAACCAGGCTTTTTCAATCTGACTTTTAAGGACAGAAGGCTCAATATCTGAGTTCTGAGGAATCATCACCACGATTCTTGCCCTCTCAGGTTTTAAATAGCTCCTGACTGCCTCTCTCACCTCTTCAGGTGTTACCTCTCTGATTCTCTTCAGGTACTCTTTTTCATACCTGTAATCTCCTGCAAGGAGCTGAAATGAACCGAGATCTCTTGCCTGCCCCTGCACAGTTTCCCTTGCAAAGATGAAATCCCTCTCAGTTTCCCTTTTCAAAAGATCCAGCATATCTTCCGGAATAAGCTCTTCTCTATATCTTGAAATAGTTCTGCTTATCTCCTCTGCAACTTTTACAACATTCTCTGGCTCAAGATAAGCTGTTATCACAAAAGTTCCTCTATCCTCCGGTGTATAATCATAACTATTCAGGAAATAAACAAGTTTCTCCTTATCTTTAAGGAGCTTAGTCAAAATCCTGTTATTCTCTCCCGTAAGGAAATCGGAAAATATATCAAGGGGAACCGTATACCTGCTTTTGAGAGGTGTGGTCAAATATGCTATGGAGAGATACGCCTTGGGTACATCACTCCTTACCACTTCCACTCTGAGGGAATCTTCATAGGGCTCCTCGGGACGACTGTGATGAACAGGATGAGGTTTAAAGTCTCTGTACAGATCCTCAATTTCTTTTTTAACCTTTACAGGATCAAAATCACCCACAACTACCAGAACCATGTTATTGGGAACATACCACTTTTTGTAGTGATTGTAGACCTGATCCCTTGTAAACTTTGCCACAATATCTGGATATCCAATTACTGGCCGACCATAGGGATGCTTTTTATATACCAATTTCATCAATTCTTCATATAGTCTTCTCCTTGGGTCATCCCTTGATCTTCTTATTTCTTCAAGAATAACTTCCTTTTCTCTTGAAAATTCTTCGGGATCAAATCTGGAATGCTGAATCATATCTGCAATAATATCAAGGCCAAGGGAAGTATAACTCGAAGGAACAACCAGATGAAACACAGTTTCGTCATCTGAGGTGTATGCATTGATGTCTCCCCCAACAGATTCAACTTCACGGGCAATTTCACCAACTCCCCTTTTTTCGGTCCCTTTAAAAAGCATATGTTCCACTACATGAGAGATCCCGGCTTCGCTATCCGATTCATCTGCTCCTCCAACCTTCACCCACATCTGTACAGCGACCGCCTTTGATCTGTGATCAGGCTTGAGCAATACCGTAAGCCCATTTTCAAGTTTGAAAGAAATAACTTCACCGCTATTTCCCATTGAAGTTAACTCCTCCTTTTTAACATTATGAGGTACACAGGAGATGAATAGCAGCAGAGCAACAGCAGAAAAAAATTTTTTCACGCCGATCCTCCAGCAGAATTAAAAACCAAGAAACAATACGGGTGCAATAGAAATATAGTAATCTCTGTAGTGAGAACTGAAGTCGGGCAATTCATACAGGAATCTAACATCAAACCCTATACATCCACCTTTAAATTCAATCCCCACTCCAACATTACCACCAAAAGATTGCTTGGTTGATCTGGTCTCATCCATAATCTTCCATGTTCCAAGACCGGCAATAAAATAAGGATTTATGATGGGAAGAAATTTTAAAGGCGTCAGTTCCAGAGAAACAACAAAGGGAATTGTCTTGTAGTACTTCCATTCTACCGTCTGAGTATTTGCGTTTATGTGCGGATTTTTAACCTGCACATAACCATATCCTCCCCTGACATCAACGCTGAGTAGATTCGTTATTCCAAGCGTTCCTCCAAGGTCAAGTTCAAGCCCCCACTTCACATCTTCATACTCGGGGTGATAAACCTTCAACCCCCCGATTCTACCATAGATATCAAGATCAAAAGCCTTTAAATTGAAAGAAAAGAAAAACAAAAAAGAAGCAACGACAAAAATCACAATTTTCTTCATCCCTCACCTCCTGATTTTTTCGTGAGTTATTATAACAACTATCCAGCAATTAAACAAACTTCATTTCAGGATAAGTCAACCCCCGTCATTTCAAAAATTACTTTCCACAAATCTTCAGCTCCCTCACCAGTTCTGGCAGATGTTACAATAAGCTCAGATGGAGGAATTTTCAGCTCCTTTGAAATGAGATTCCTCATCCTCACCTGCTGATTTCTGCCAAGTTTGTCAGCCTTGGTGAGAACAACCCGGAAGTTAAGTGGAATACTCAAAAAGTAATTGAACAGTATGAGATCATTCTTCATAGGTGGATGCCTTATATCTATAAGTATTATCCCTCCCCTTACACAGGGATGTCTGAGAAAAATATCTACTGCTTTTCTCCACTTTTCCTGCAATTCATGGGAAACCTTTGCATACCCGTAACCGGGTAGATCCACGAAAATTATTCTGTCATCAACAATGAAAAAATTTATGGCTCTTGTTTTTCCAGGCTTTTTCCCTGTATGAGCAATTTTTCTACCAAGCAGCATATTGAGAAGGGAAGATTTACCCACATTTGATCTACCAGCAAAGACAATACAGGGGAGATCGGGAATCTTGAAATTTGAGGGATCAAGAGTACCTCCAATAAATTCAACCTTTCCAGGTCTGTAATCAGAAACCATAATTCTCCTTCAGAAATTTCACAATCCTTTTGACCCCTTCAATCAGATCCTCTTCATCCACCGTATATGCAAGCCTTATCATTCCTTCACCTGCTGGTCCGAAATCCATTCCAGGTGTTACAGCTACTTTCTCATTTATGAGAAGCTTTTTTGCAAAGTCGAGGGAACTGGCAATCCATTTTCGCAGGTCCACCATAATATAAAATGCACCGGCAGGAGGAACCTGAGGTGAAAGACCATACTTTTCAAGTTCACCCAGTAATACTTCTCTTCTTCTCTCAAATTTGCGCCTCATATCTTCTTTTTCTTTCTTTGCCTTTGTTAATGCTGCAACCCCCGCCCACTGTACAAAGGAATTGGCAGAAATAAAGAAATTCTGGTGCATATTCTGAAAAATCCTTCTCCAGCCTGAAGGGAAAATTACATATCCCAGTCTGAAACCTGTCATCGCATACGCCTTTGAAAAACCATTTATTACAAAAGCATTCTCTGTATACTTCAAAACCGTTTCTGCCTTTACGCCATAGGTCAGACCATGATAAATTTCGTCAGATATAATGGGAACACCCAGAGATGCAATTTCCTTCAGAACATCCTCAGGGTAAACAGCACCAGTTGGATTATTCGGAGAATTAACCATAATGGCCGCTGTACCATCATCAACAAGTCTCTTTATCTCTGCAGGGTCCGGAATAAAACCATTATCTGCCTCCAGCTTAACATGTACAGCCTGAGCTTCAACAACTCTGATAAAATTTTTGTAACATGGGTATGAAGGTTCAGTAATAATGACCTTTTTCCCCTTTTCAACAAGCGCAAGAAAAATAATGAGCATTGCAGGAGAAGTGCCTGAGGTCACAAGTATATTTTCCGGTTCCACTTTTACCCCATATTCCTCAAGGTAAAAATTCGCAATTGCTTCCCTTAACTCCGTAATTCCCATGCTGTTCGTATAAAATGTTTCTCCCTTTTCCAGAGCCTCAATTGCGGCCCTTTTTATTACTTCAGGTGTCTGGAAGTCAGGTTCACCAACTTCAAGGTGAATCACCCTTTCACCCTTCTTTTCCATTTCCTGTGATAGTTCCAGAATCTCCATAACATAAAAAGGAGTAAGACCCGAAACTCTCTCTGTCATTAATGCCTCCAGTTTGATTTTAGAACTTCAATATATTATACTAAATTAGCGTGGAGGTGTTAAAAATGACGGGTAGAAAAAATAAAATTATGCTCTTTTTCTTTACTGTGATTGCACTTCTTTCTGTAATTGTCGGCGGATGTAATCAAAATAGTACTATGATTAAAATAAAAGGTTCAGTAAGCGATTTTATGCATCCGGATGCTCCGATTGTTATTGGTATATGGCCTGCTGAAGTAACTCCTGCCACCGGTACATTCCCCCTTCTATACAAAGAGCTGGAAGGTCCGGGGCAATTCACATGGATAATCTGGGAAAAACTTCAGGGAGACTTTGCTGTTGCCGCCTTTGAAGATTTTAACAGGAATCTCTTTCCCGATAAAGATGAAACCCTTTCATATGCAAGCATCACCCCGATTCACATAGAAGGGACAAATCCTGAATTTAACCTAAGAATCACTATTTCAAAAGCTACAGTTACATGGAATCAGGCGGGTGAACCTTTGCTGAATAAATTCTTCAGCTACCTGAATGACAGGAACATGAATATTGTGAATCTCTTTCATCCGATACGATACTTTGACCAATTTTATTATGATTATGACAGGATCAAAGAAAAAATAGTTGGGTACTTTTATCCACCTACCTCTGAAACCTATCTTCACCACTCATACAAACTTGAATCAATAAGTGGACCTGGCACGTTAGGAATTGCATCTCTTCAATGGATTATGGATCTGCCAAAAACTTCCCTGGTTGCCAGCGACATACTTTAC
>JALSQH010000152.1 GCA_026985515.1 bacterium | reverse complement strand
TTATTATTGGAGATATTGTCACTGCAGAGGGGGTTGTCGTCCCTCCCGAATTGTTGACTTTTGATTATTTTGTAAAGGATGAAAAAAAGGAAAAGGATCCCCTAAAATTTAAAGGGTATTTCCCTCAGTCAGATTTTAAAAATTTCATCTGGCTTTTCTTCAATAATCCGGTGGACTTTAATTCTGTAAGAGAAAACCTGACTGTTACTGATAAATGGGGAAATCTTTATGATTTTCGTCTCCTTCAAATTCCTGATGATTATGGAAGGGTGGATAATGGCGTTGTAATAGTTTTCTTTGAAGAGGCTCTCCCTGAGCCCTTTGTTAAGATCAACCTGAAAAAGGGGGTAAAGGATATTTTTGGCGATTCTCTGGACTACCCTGTCTCATTTACCATACCTGTGAAGGAGGAAAAGAAAAAAACTTTCACCTATACTTACAGGTGGAAGAATGGCAGAGTGGAAATTGATCTTTCCCCATGCCTGCCGTGGCTCAGGAATGATGCTCCCTATATGTGGGGAATCTTTGAAAAGCTGGGGGATCTTTTTCTTCCAGTGAGAGGTGCCGGTTACTACCCTGATCCTCACTATCCCGGTTGCAGGTGGTTTGTTCCGGTAAATGTTGCAAATAATGAGTTGATGCCACTCCCGGTCAGGGAAGGGATTGTGGAGAAAAAAGGGGGGGAGGATGTAGTTCACTTTGAAGAAGCAGTTGTTCCAAAGTTCTTTTACCGGGTAGAAGGTGGAATGGAAATCCAGTGGTTGCCACCGCCAGTTGATCTTCAGTTAATTATTCTGGATGACGGTAAGAGAAGCAGAAGATTGATTTTCCCGGGAAGTGTAACATCACTTGTCTTACCTGATGAATATGAAAGAGTTGAGGTGGGTTGGCTTGGATTTAAAGGGGTCGAAAAGCACGGATTACTGTATGATACTGTGGTGAAGGATCAGCTCCCCGTATCGGGGATTTACAGTGAAGGGGGCAGCGAGGTGATTATAACTATTTCGGCTGATTTACTTTCTTTGCATCCTGTGGTTATTGTATCTGATTCTGATGGAAATCCTGTTTTTTCAGCAAATGTCTCCTCTTCACCTCTTGTTCTTCAATTGCCACAGGGAGATTACATTGCTGGAATTTTTGACCCTTCCCTCAATCCGTTGAGAATGCTGGAGCAGGTGAGTGTTGGGGATGAGATAACGGAGATCAGCTGGTAGACAGATGAGAAAGAACAGGAAATTGCGCTGGTTCTCCTTCATGTCGAAGGAATTGCGGATAATCATTATCAGCATTGCTGTTATTTTAATTGCAGGGACTGCCGGTTACTCTTTGCTTGAAGGATGGAATTTGCTTGATTCGCTCTACATGACAATAATCTCAATAACCACCGTTGGGTATGGAGAAGTTCATCCACTGGATAGCCGGGGCAGAATTTTTACCATCATGTTGATACTTGGTGGTATGAGCATTCTTGCATATTCTGTTCATTATTTTGGACAGCATCTCATTGAAGGAGAGTTGAGAAACATTTTCGGGAGGAGAAGATTGGAGAAGAAAATATCTTTACTGAAAAATCATTACATTGTTTGTGGTTTTGGGAGAATGGGTCAGATTGTAACTGATGAGTTAAGAAAGAGAAAGTTGAAAGTAGTTGTAATTGAAAAGGAGAAGGAGATTGCTGAAAAACTGAGAGATGAAGGTTACATTTTCATTCAGGGAGATGCCACAGAGGAGGATGTTCTTTTAAAGGCAAATATCAGGAAGGCGAAAGCTCTTGTTGCCACCCTCCCTGAAGATGCTGAAAATCTTTATCTGACCATAACAGCGAGGGAGCTGAACAAAGATCTCTACATTGTTGCGAGGTCAACAGATGCAAGGGTTGAGAAGAAGATGTACAGAGCTGGAGCAAATAAAGTTATAAGTCCTTACAGACTTGGGGGACTGAGAATGGCAAACGCTCTTATCCGACCTGAAGCAATAGAGTTTATCGAGCTTGCCATGGAGGGTTTTGATGTGAGAATGGAGGAGGTGAAGATATCTGATAAGACACCCTTTGCCAATAAAAGGTTGAGAGATTCTGGAATACGGGAAAAATATGGTGCAATAGTGGTTGCAATAAAGAGAGGTGAAGGAAATTATGTCTTCAATCCAAGTGCGGATGAGGTTTTACATCCAGGAGATGTGTTAATAGTCATTGGAAAATCTTCCATGCTTGAGGAGATAATTGAGGATGTCTTACAATCGGAGGTGGAAAATGTTTAAGGAGAATTTGAGAAGAATTTATCTGATGGGCATTGGTGGAGTTGGAATGGGGACTCTGGCAGCCATGCTGAAAGAGTCAGGTTACGAGGTTGGTGGTTCGGACAGGAACATCTATTCCCCGATGAAGGAGTTTCTTGAGGAAAGGAAAATAAAAGTTTACAACGGATATGATCCGTCAAACATAATAGATTTTGCACCTGACCTGATAATTGTGGGAAATGTTATTTCTGACGGTAACCCCGAGTTAAAAATGCTCTACACGATGAAAGGGGTCCATTACATTTCGATGCCAGAGGCAATAAAGGAGTTTTTTTTGAAAGATAAGAAGGTGATAGTTATTGCCGGGACACATGGAAAGACAACCACAACAACGCTAACAGCCTGGCTCCTTTACAAAGGGGGGCTTGATCCTTCATATTTTGCTGGAGGTATTTCCCGCGATTTTAACAGTTCTTTCAGGTTGGGGAGAGGAGAATGGTTCGTTATTGAGGGTGATGAATATGATTCTGCTTTTTTTGACAAGTCGCCCAAATTTCTCCATTACATTCCGGACATTCTGGGAATCACTGCCATTGAGTATGATCATGCAGATATTTTCCCATCGGTTGAACATATTAAGGAATTCTTCAAAATCTATTTTCTCTCAATGAAACCAGAAAGTATTCTTATCTACAATGGTGAGGATAGCAATGTTGTTGATGTGGTTGAAAAAGCACCAGTCACCCATCGTGAATCTTTTGCTCTGGAAGGCGGAAACTGGCGGGGAGAGATAGACCTGGTGAAGGAAGATTTTCAGCGTGTCAAAATTTTTAAAGGGGATGAGCTTATTGTTGAAGCAGATGCAAAAATTTTTGGTGATCATAATCTGCGGAACATCATACTTGCAACAGCTATTGCTTACAGAGCAGGGGTGAAACCTGAAAAAATAAAGGAGGGAATTGAGTCATTTACCGGGGTCAGGAGAAGGCAGGAAGTTGTTAGGAAAACGGATGCTTTTGTTCTTATTGATGATTTTGCCCACCATCCCACTGCTGTAAGGGAGACCATCAGGTCTGTGAGGATGAGGTTTCCCTTAAAAAGAATATGGGCCATTTTTGAGCCCCGCAGTAACACCTCAAGAAGGAATGTATTCCAGTTACAGTTTCCTCCTGCATTTGCAGAGGCTGATGTGGTGGTTGTATCAAGAATACTTGAAAAAGGCTCAGTACCTGAGTCTGAATTTCTTGATGTTGAGAAAGTGGTTGCAGATGTAAAAAATCACTGGAAGAGGGAAGCATATGTTGGTGAAGGTGTAGATCATATTGTGGAACTTATCGATAGGAACGCAAAGCCGGGTGACATTTTTCTAATAATGTCAAATGGTTCCTTTGGAGGACTGAAGGAGAAACTTGCAGAATGGATAGAGAGACATTCTTGAGACTTTTTATTATCACCTTTTTTCCTGTTTTTCTAACTTCATGCAGTAACTTGCTTTATCTTGTTAAAGGTGCAAAATATGAAATTCTTCTTCTTTCACATGAGAAGAAAATTTCTGAACTAATTCAGCGCGGTGATCTCCCCGGTGATCTGAGGGAGAAATTGTCGCTTGTTCTTGAAGTGAAAAGATTTGCACAGCAGCAGGGATTAACGCCGGGGAGAAGTTATGAGTATTATTCAGATGTAAAACTTAGAAGTGCCGCTTATGTTTTAACAGCAGTAAAATCCCTTTCCTGGGATGTCAAAACCTGGTGGTTCCCCATTGTGGGGAGAATTCCGTATCTTGGATTTCCCTCTTTGAAGGACGCAGAGAGTTATGCAGAAAAGTTACAGGATGAAGGCTACGACACCGATATTGGTGAAGCAACTGCCTTCAGCACACTGGGGTTTCTTCCTGATCCTGTAACTCCTGTTATGCTTGAGAGACCTGCTCCACTTCTTGCTGAGTTGATTCTGCATGAATCCACACATGCAACGATTTACTTTTCCGGTGAGACCCAGTTTGATGAGCATATAGCCGTATATGTGGAAAATATTGGGGGAATAAGGTTTGCCAGAATCAGATGGGGCCCCGATTCAGATGAATATAAATTCCTCAAAAATAAGTGGAGTGATACCCTTCTTTTTTCCTCTTTTCTTGATGAGGTTAAAAAGGGACTTGACTCAACTTTTGCAGAGAAGGTTGATCCATCCTCTAAACTGGAAGAGAGAAAATCTTTTCTTGAGAAAAAACAGAATGAATTTGAGAAAATTGCTTTTAAAACTGATCTCTTCAGCAGTTTTTCACTTCTACCTCCCAACAATGCAAGGTTACTTCAGTATTTGATCTACTATCAGAGAATTTCCAGCATGTGGAAGGCACTTAACCATTCCACCAATATCAAGAAAATAATTGATTTTTTTAAAAAGAAACCCTCAGGCATGGATCCCTGGAAATGGATGGAAGAATGGAAAAATTTCCCTGGCTGAATCTCATTCTTTTGATAATAACCTTTTTTACCACTTCCATTGCAGGTGCCCTGCAGCTGGGTGTTGACATACATAAGACTGGTATTTTTGAGGTAATTGAAAAGGGCCTTCCATTTTCAGTTGCCATAATGTTTGTTCTGGGAATTCATGAGATGGGTCACTATGTTACAGCGAGAAGATATGGTGTGAGGGTAACATTACCATATTTTATTCCAGCCCCCACGCTTCTGGGGACCTTTGGTGCCTTTATAAAGATGAAGTCCCCCGTTTACTCAAGGCGCCAACTTGCCTCTGTGGCTTTTAATGGACCACTGTGGGGATTCCTTGCATCCATCTTTGTCACAGCAATTGGTCTCAACTTTTCAAAGACAGAGGTTATCACCAGTACCAGGGGCATGATTGAGCTTGGTGATCCTCTCATAATGAAGCTTTTTTATCTTTTTTACTTTGGAAATATTGATGGAAAGACTATTGTTCTTCATCCTGTAGCCTTTGCCGGATGGATAGGTTTCTTTGTGACTTCCCTGAATCTTCTTCCCGCAAGTCAGCTCGATGGGGGGCATATCTTTTATGCGGTTTTTGATACTTTGCACAGATATGTTTCCCTGCTTGTTGTGTTTGTGCTTCTCATTCTTGGAATCTGGGGATGGGGAGGGTGGATCATATGGGCACTCCTTATTTATATCATCGGAGTAAAACATCCCCCTTCCCCTTTCTTTGAAGAGGAACCTGATTCGAGAACAAAGGTTATTTTCCTGTTAGCACTGGTGATTTTCATATTGACTTTTATTCCCGTCCCGTTTAAAATGTAGAAAAGAAGGAAAGGGGGTTTGAATGCGTGAGGCACACGGCAAACCAAAGATCTTGATAGCCGATGATATTGAGATGGTCCTGAAACTTGAGGAGATACTTTTAAAGAGAACAGGCTGTGAGGTTGTGAAGGCAAAGGATGGAACGGAGGCACTGAAGATTATTCAGGAAGAGAGACCTGTTGTGGCTGTTCTTGATCTCATAATGCCTCAGATGAATGGGGATGTTGTCTGCAAATTTGTTAAAAGCAATCCTGACCTGAAGGATACCACCATTATAATGGTTACCGCAAAAGGGGGAAAGGAGGACAGAGAGAGAAGTTTAAGGGCCGGGTGCGATTACTTTCTTACCAAACCCATTCGCCACAACCAGTTGCTTGACCTTGTAAGAAAGGTTCTCAAGGAAAAAGGTATATTGAAAAGATGACCCCCTTCCGCGCAACTTACGTCCCGCTTCTTAATTACTCAGAGTGGTTAAGTATTAAGAATTTTTTTCGGATGAAATTACCTGCAGGTGAGGTTAAACCCCTCCTCCTTTTCACAAGTCATCCACCAGTGATAACAGTTGGTAAAAGAGGTAAGAGAGAGCATCTTCTTCTTGATAACGAAGACTGCAGAAGAATTCCAGTTTTTTATGTTGATAGGGGTGGTGACGTAACGCTTCATGATGAGGGACAGATAAATTTTTATCCATTGATAAAATATGAGTATGGAAAGAGGGTGGAAAGATTTGTAAAGAAACTTGAATTAACTGTGTGTTATCTCCTTGAGAGTTATGGAATAGGTGTGAGACTGGAAGAGAAGTTTCCGGGTGTATGGACAGATAAGGGTAAAATAGCAGCGGTTGGAATGAGTTTAAAGGGAGGGGTGGTCACGGATGGAGTGGCTCTGTATGTGAATACAAACAAAGAGTTGTTTAAATGTATTGTACCCTGTGGCTTGAAAAGGGGTATTGCTTCGATGAGAGATTTTCTGAAATCTGTTCCAGACAGGGAAGAGATTGTCCAGAGATGGACAGGAATACTGTCATCTGTTTTCGGAGTAACAATTGAATACCTGCCCTTTTATGAAATAAAGGAGTTGAAAAATGGACTGGAAATTTGACACAATTGCCATTCATGGAGGTTTTGAGAGTGATGAAAAGGGTGCTTCCCTTCCGCCCATTTATCAAAGCACTTCCTTTATCTTCAGAGACCCTGACCATGCGGCGAGAGTTTTCAATCTTGAAGAGGAAGGATTCATTTATACCAGAATAAATAACCCAACTGTTGATGTACTTGAAAAAAGAGTAGCTCTGCTGGAAGGGGGTGTGGGAGCCGTTGCAACATCTTCCGGAATGGCTGCCATTGCAATGACCATGCTGTCTCTCCTTAGGGAGGGAGACGAAGTTGTTGCTGCCACCACCCTTTATGGAGGTACAGTGACACTTTTTAAAATCACCCTTTCCAGACTTGGTATAAACTTTAAATTTGTTGATCCAGATGATCCGGAAAATTTTAAAAGGGCAATAACTGAAAAAACCAGAGCAGTATACCTTGAAACAGTGGGTAACCCCAAGCTGAATATTCCCGATTTTGAGGAAATAGTGAAAATAGCACATTCTGTACCTGTACCTGTTATCCTTGATAACACTGTGGCGACACCTTACCTTTTCAGGCCCTTTGACTGGGGAGTGGATATTGCTGTTTACTCCCTTACAAAATACATCAGCGGGCATGCCACCTCAATTGGAGGATTGATAGTTGATAGTGGTAACTTTCCCTGGGAAGAGGGTGGATTTACCCAGTTTACCACACCTGATCCCGGATATCATGGGATTGTTTTTACAGAGAAGTTCGGGAAAGCAGCTTTTATAGAGAGAACCCGGCTCCAGATACTCAGAGATATTGGTGGGTGTATGAGCCCCTTCAACGCTTTTCTGATACTGCTTGGGCTGGAAACACTTTCCCTGAGGATGGATAGACACAGCTCCAATGCCCTGAAGGTGGCAGAATTTCTGGAGTCACATCCGGCAGTTAAGGAAGTTAATTATCCCGGTTTAAAAAGCAGCAGGTACTATGACCTTGCCAGGAAGTATCTCCCCAGGGGTCAGAGTGGACTGGTTGGTTTCGAGTTAAAGGGAGGTTACGAAGCCGGGAAAGAGTTTATCAGAAGAGTAAAGTTGTTGAAGCATCTTGCAAATATTGGTGATGCAAGGAGTCTGGTTATACATCCTGCGAGTACCACTCATCAGCAGCTTTCCAGAGAGGAGAGATTGAAAGCAGGTGTTTCAGATGGATTTATTCGCCTCTCAGTTGGAATTGAGGATCCAGATGATATTATTGCTGATATAGAACAGGCTCTGAAGGGGCTGTGATTATCTCTTTTTTATCCTGACTTCCTCTCCATCCTGAGTGAATATTCCATACAGTTTCTGTCTTCCCATAATGGAGGTGAAAAATGATTTTCCCTCTTTCACCAGGTCAAGCCAGGTGTCATCAAAGTTGAAACCCAGAGTGTATGCTGGAAGAAAGAAATTAAGATATGTTCTGTCAGCTTTTAAATTTATTATTGTTGAAGAATTCAGAATTTTTCCTCCCACTCCCAGCATGTTTATAATATGCCATTTGGGATAGCCTGCAGAACTGGTAAAAGAAACCAGTTTCTTGAGATTATCCCTGTTTTCCACTTCGCCGGTATTTATAAAGAAGGGCATTAAGAGGGCATTAAGAAGGGTTTCCTTTTTAAGAGGAGTCTGAAAGATCCCTTTTACCATTTTCATCGAAGAAAATAGATCTTTTTTTTCAGTTACTGTTTGGATTTTAAATGATTTCAGCTTCTTACTGTCAATAAAGAACCTTGCCCTTTCTGTGAATCTGTTTTCTCCAGCGCTGCCGGGGGTATTGCTTATCCGCAATTCAAAATTCTCCTCAATTTTGAAGTCAGTGAGCACATTCACATTACCTGATCTGTTTGGTGGTTCTATCTCAATTTTATCCCATCCTATTCCCATTAATATTTCACCGTCCAGAGAGAGGTAAAAGGAAGTTTCGGGGGAATAGAGTCGCATTATTTCGAAGAAGACTTTCCATGGATGAACCCAGTTTCTGAAGAAGAATTTCATAAAAATGGGAAACATTCTCCCATTATAGACCTTCTTCAGTTTATCATAGATGGCAGCCAGTTTTATCCTTTCCGGAGATATTATAAGAGGGACAGGTCTGAAGTCTGGAGTTATGTAGATTGATTCATTTGTAAAAAACTTTCTCAGATAGTACATAAATTCTTTTACAAGTTCGGTTTTAGTGGTAAACTCCTTATCAGCCCTTGCTATTACGAAGAATCTTTCAGATGATGATTCGTATAGAAGAAATGGGTCGATGGTAAAGTACAGAAAGCTTTCTTCTCTGGAATCAATATAATGGAGTTCATTATTTATGCCGAAAATCATGGGAATAAATGCCAGTGACTCCTCATTTATGAGGGATAGATTCAGATATTCCTGGTAAAGGAAAGAGGATAGATCAGAATAGTATCTGAAAGTTATGTGGGAAGATTCGTAATTTATAGTTTTTCTTGTTCCTGTAAGTTTTCTGAAGGTTATTAGTGGTGAATATATCTGATATGTTCTGCCTCTCCAGTTGAATTTTAGAAAAAGACCGGTAGTTCTGAGGGAAAGCCTCGAAAAGATGTAATCTGCATCCATTGTTGTTTTGAATTCTTTGATTATCAGACTCATTGTTTCGCTGGGATCAGATCATTTTCTTTTAAGTTTTTGTAAATCAGGATAGCACCGGGAATTCCAAAGTATAAACCAATGAGAATCATGGAAATGGTAAATTTGGGGTCTCTCCATGCTGGAATTGCAACTTCCTTAATAAATTCCTCTCTTGTTCCCACATAGATTAGACTCTTTATTCCCGCCACGGAAATTATGACTATTCCAGCCGCTCCAATTCCCGCAAGTAGATATGCCACCCACATGGTATCCTTTTTAATTGCATATGCGGAAAGAAGGTATCCAATCAGGAAGGAGATTATGTAGCCTGAGAGGGCAAGTATTTTGACCCATAAAGGCGTGGTAAAGTTATTTACCCAGTACATCCAGCTCCAGTCTGGCCAGGTGAGGAAAAGGTACAGACCAATGGGGAAAAATATTAGAAGCTGAAAAAGAAAGGCGCGCCAGAAATATTTTGTAAAAATCCCTTCTCGTTTAATCGATGGATACGCAGTTAGTGCAAGGATGCTTCCCCACATTAAGCTTATAAACTGATCAAGGAATACTGTTTTAACCACCCCCTTTCATGGCAATTCTGCTGCTAAACTTCAGCCTCCGCGAGGCCGTCAGTTATAACTTTCTCACACTTTTGATTGTACACTTCAAAGAAAAGTTTGCCAATTTTTTCATTTCTCTCTGTTTCCCATGCAACTACCTTGAGAGTATCACCGGGAAGAACCGGTTTACTGAATCTAACTTTTAATCTCCTGAGTTTTCTCGGGTCTTCGCCGAGGTAGTTATTTACAATAGCATTCTGGGCAAAGGCCATGGTGCACAGACCCTGAAGGATAACCCCGGGCAATCCGGCCATTTTTGCAGTGTTTGGATCCACATGGATGGGGTTGTGATCTCCACTGGCCTCAGCATAAATATAGGGCTGGTACTTTTTAACATGTACTTCCTGGACAAAAACGGGTTCACCAAGTTTTGGGGTTTTCTTTGTATCCTCTTTTTTTTCATCCTTCTTTTTCCCGCTTCCACTGCCTCTAATAAACATGGTTGAATAGGTTTCGAGGACTTCCTCGCCCTCCTGATTTTTTGATAACAATTTTATTACCAGTATTTCTCCACTTCCCTTATCCTCTATGTGATGCACAGAAGATACTGTGGTGATGGTATCACCCGGTTTCACCACTTTTTTGAAAATCATGTCCTGTTCTCCATGGAGGAGCATGAGAAGATTAACCTTGAGGTCAGGGTCAAATAGAGGTTTACCAAGTTCTAAATGGTTCCATACGACGCCGAAAATTGGTGGAGCTATTATTCCTCCCTCTCTTCTGGGATAAGTGTACCAGAGATTATCGTCATTTGTGGCAAGAGCATATTTTATTATTGCATCTTCAGTTACTTTGTAGGTACCGGGAGGATATTCTTTTCCAATAAGTTCTCTGTTCAGAGCCATTTTCTTTTCTCCTTTTTTGGTTCACTATCTATGATAGAATAAAATTGACATTGATGTCAAGTGGAAGATTTGTGAGATCCTTAATTGAAATTTGCTTTTTTTCAGGATAAGTGATAAAAAATATAGAACTTAACAGGAGTTCAGGGATGAGATTTTCAAGAACAATTTTTCTCGGCTTTTTTCTTTTCCTTATCACGGGGAATCTTCACGCGGTAACTCTTGGTGAGTTAAAAGCCAGATTGCCTCAGTATGAAATTGAACTC